>DATGJK010000601.1:0-2057 GCA_035295245.1 Acidobacteriaceae bacterium | reverse complement strand
TGATGGGCGCGTGCCGGTGATGGGCGGCTTCATCGGCTCGACCGAACAGGGTGTGACCACGACTCTGGGCCGCGGGGGCTCCGACTTCACGGCAGCGATCATCGGCGCCGGCATCGATGCGGCCGCGATCGAGATCTGGACCGATGTGGATGGCATCATGACGGCTGACCCTCGGGTCTGTCCCGACGCGCTGCGCGTTCGCTCCATCAGCTTTGAAGAAGCGGCCGAGCTGGCCTATTTCGGCGCAAAGGTGCTGCATCCGGCAACGATCCTGCCGGCGGTGCGCAAGAACATCCCGGTTTTCGTTCTCAACTCGCGCAATCCGGACAACGAAGGCACGCGTATCACCGCGCTTGCGCCGCATTGCCGGAGCCCGTTCAAGTCCATTGCGGTCAAGAAGCGGCTGACGATCATGGATATCGTCGCCAGCCGCATGCTCATGTCGCACGGCTATCTGCGCTCCATCTTCGAGGTATTCGACAGGCACAAATGCCCGGTCGATATGGTTTCGACGTCGGAGGTGAGCGTCTCGCTCAGCCTCGATTCGAACGAGAAGCTGCCGGCCGTTGCCGCCGATCTCAGCAAGCTTGCCGACGTGAAGTACGAGGGCCGCAAGGCGCTGGTCTGCATGGTGGGCGAAAACATTCGCGGCCAGAGTGGTATCGCGGCACGGGTCTTCCAGGCGGTGCGTCACGTGAACCTGCGCATGATTTCCCAGGGGGCCTCGGAAATCAATATGAGCTTCATGATCGAGGAAGACGACGCCGACGAGGCGGTGCGCTCGCTGCATGCCGAGTTCTTCGGCGATCCCGATCCGGAAATCTTCGACGTCGAGGCGCGGCGTTCAGTGGCAGAGGCTTAGCGGGAGGCACGCATGTTGTTCATGGTTCTCGGGCGCGGCAAAACGGGCAGCCTGGTGGCACAGGTGGCGCACGAGCGCGGCCATGGCGTCCGGGTGGTGGGCGAGGAAGAGAACCGCAACGCGGCGGCGCTGACGCCTCCGGTGCTGGCGGGCTTCGACGCTGTGATCGACTTCACTACGCCGGAAGCTGCGGTGCAGAACATGCGCGCGTGCCTGGCCAACGGCGCGCGGATGGTGGTCGGCACAACCGGCTGGTATCAGCATCTGGACGCGATGCGCGATCTTTGCGGCCGCAAGCGGGGCGCGCTCCTGTACAGCAGCAATTTCTCCATTGGCGTGCAGGCGATGTTTCGTGTGGCACGCGAGTTGGCGCAGGCCGCGCCGGGATACCGGTTCCACATTACGGAAACGCACCACACGACGAAAAAGGATGCGCCGTCCGGGACCGCTTTAACGTTGCGGCGGATCCTGCAGTCGGCGAACCCCAGCCTCCAGGTTGCGATCACCGCAAAGCGCGAAGGAGAGGTGCCCGGCATTCACGCAATCGAAGCGCGCTCGCAGAACGATGTGATCGAACTGAAGCACGAGGCGCTTTCGCGCCGGGGATTCGCCGAAGGCGCGGTCCGGGCAGCGGAATGGATTGCCGACAAGCAGGGCTGCTGGGATTTTGAGGAAATCGTGACGCAGTTATAGCCTGCCGGACTGCAGCAGTTCTTCGTCCGTCATCGGCACCGCTTTGCGCAGCCGCTCTTTGACCTTGCGCGCGGGGATGCCGGCGTAGATACCGAACGGTTCCAGATCGCGGGTCGCGACCGACCCAAGCGCCAGGATTGCCCCCGCTCCAACATTGACACCCGGATTCACCGTGGCGCGCGCGCAAACCCAGGAGTACGGCCCGAGACGCATCGGGAAATGCACCAGTCGGAAGGCCGGATCGTTATATTCATGCGTGGCTCCGCAGATGTACGCTCCCTGCGAGACGATGCAATGCGAGCCCATGGACAGCGGAGACGGATTGTAGATCTCGGCGTCATCCCCGACGGAGACGCGATCCTGGCAGATCAGGTTCCAGGGCGCCCAGATGCGCGCCCTCGGATAAAAGTGACACTTAGGGCCCAGCTTTGCTCCAAAAAGCCGCAGCAGCATGGAACGCCACGCATGGAAAGGCCGCGGCGAAAGCCGGTACAGGATCGCG
>DATGJK010000600.1:0-10891 GCA_035295245.1 Acidobacteriaceae bacterium | reverse complement strand
CCGGCCTTCTCCACCGCGCCCACGATCGTGCTCTCCGGCACATTCTCCGGCGCCTGCACGCGCGCCGCGCCCACCCGGACCTCGCCTACCTGAACCCCGGGAATCTTTTCCAGCGCCCCCGAAACCCGCTTCACGCAGGCCCCGCAATGCATGTTTTCAATCCGCAGAGTCACTTCGCGCATCAACAGCTCCTCTATCCATGATGCACCCGGCACCTCCTAAGACTCATGCCCCGCATCTACACTAACCCTTGATGCCCCGCAGGATCGGCATTCACCTCTCCACCGCCGGCGGTGTCTACCGCGCCGCCGAGCGCGCCCGCGACCTCGGCGCCAACACCTTTCAGATCTTCTCCTCCAGCCCGCGCATGTGGCGTCCCCAGGCTCTGCCTCCCAGCCACTGCGAGCAGATGCGCCGCCTGCGCCAGGAATACGACTGCTTCCCCCTGGTCATCCACACCAGCTACCTCGTCAACCTCTGCAGCCAGACCGAGCTCTTCCGCCAAAAATCCATCACCGCCTTCCGCGGCGAGATCGAGCGCGCGCTGGCCCTCGGAGCCGAGTTCCTGGTCGTTCATCCCGGCTCGTGGCGCGGACTCACCCGCGACCAGGGTCTCGCGCTCGCTGCCGACAGCATCGCCCAGGCCATCGATGGTATTCCGCTCGACGACTGCGACTTCCGCATCCTCATCGAGAACACCGCCGGAGCCGAGTTCTCCCTCGGCGGCAGCTTCGAACAGGTCACCGAACTCCTGCACCGCCTGCGCCCCATCGTCCCCGTCGGCGCCTGCCTTGACACCTGTCACTGCCACGTCGCCGGATACGACATCGTCACCGAACCCGGCCACGAGGAAACCGTCGCCCTCCTCTCCCGCACCATCGGCCTCGAGCAGGTCCGCGTCTGGCACATGAACGACGCCAAAGCGCCGTGCGGCTCCCGTCTCGATCGCCACCAGCACATCGGACAGGGAACCATCGGCCTGCCCGCCTTTCGCCGCCTGCTCAACGATCCGCGCTTTGCCCATTGCGCCTTCATTGCCGAAACACCCATCGACGAGCCCGGCGACGACCGCCGCAACGTGCAGACGCTGCTCGCACTGATCGACCCACCGCGAAAACGACAGAAGACAGCCACTGGCAAATAGCCCCTATCCGTTCCTATCCCCTACACCCTTTCCCCTACACCCTAACCCCTATCCCCCTCCCATTCCCGACTACAATCAAGACTGAGTTATGTCCACAAAGGAACAGCCACGAGCCGCCGTCGCAGCGACTGCGGGGAACGCCGATTCTCAGGCCCAGGAAATCCGCTACAACCCCGCCGAAATCGAGGCGCGCTGGGCCGAGCAATGGGACGCCCAGCCTGGCCTCTATGCCGCCGAGCCGCCCACCTCGGCCCGGCCGAAGTATTACGTCCTCGGAATGCTGCCCTATCCCTCCGGCGCGCTCCACATGGGCCATGTTCGCAACTACTCCATCGATGACGCGCTCGCCCGCTACATGTGGATGCAGGGCTACAACGTGCTCCACCCCATGGGATGGGACGCCTTCGGCTTGCCCGCGGAAAACGCCGCGCTCAAGAACAACACGCCGCCGAAGCAGTGGACTCTCGCCAACATCGCGGCCATGAAGCGCCAGATGAAGCGCCTCGGCCTCGCCTACGACTGGGACAACGAGGTCACCACCTGTTTGCCCGACTACTACCGCTGGAACCAGTGGTTCTTCCTGCGCATGTTCGAGCGCGGCCTCGCCTATCGCAGGAAGAGCAAGGTGAACTGGTGTCCGCAGTGCGCCACCGTGCTGGCCAACGAGCAGGTGGTCAACGGCTGCTGCTGGCGGCACGAAGAGCAAATCGTCGAGCAGCGCGACCTCGAGCAGTGGTTCCTCCGCATCACCAGCTACGCTCAGGAACTCCTCGATGACCTGAACAATCTCGACGGCTGGCCCGAAAGAGTGCGCACCATGCAGCGCAACTGGATCGGCCGCAGCGAAGGCGCGGAAGTGAAGTTCGAGCTTGAGGACTGGACCAGCGTCCCCGAAGACGAGCGTCGCGCCCGCAAGGGCACCGCCATCCTGCCCGCCGAGCCGACCGCGAAAGGCTCAGGCCGGTTCATTCCTGTCTTCACCACGCGCATCGACACGATTTACGGCGCCACCAGCATCCAGCTTGCGCCCGAGCATCCCGTCGTCCGCGACATGTGCGTCGTCAATCCGGACCTCGAGCAGTCCGTTGCCGATCTGCTCGACCAGCAGCGCAAAGCCCGCGAGGCCGGCGACGTCGGCGCCATCGAGAAGCACGGCGTCTTCACCGGACACTACGCCATCAATCCCTTCAACGGCGAGCGCCTGCCCGTCTGGGTTGCGAATTACATCCTGCTCGACTACGGAACCGGCGCCATCATGTCCGTGCCCGCGCATGACGAGCGCGACTACGAATTCGCGCAGAAGTACGGACTGGAGATCCGTATTGTCGTCCTGCCGCGCCGCAATGGAGAAGCCATCGCCAACGGAGACCGCGAGTCGCTCCTGCCGTACACAGAAGAGGACTCGCTGCTCATCAACTCCGGCGAGTTCAGCTCTCTCGGCTGCCACGAGGCGCAGCACGCGATGGCCGCTTATGCCGAAAAACACGCCTTCGGCAAGGCCACCCTTACCTGGCGCCTGAAGGACTGGGGCATCAGCCGCCAGCGCTACTGGGGCACGCCCATCCCCATGCTTTACTGCGAGACCTGCGGCATCGTCCCCGTGCCCGACAGCGATCTCCCCGTGCTGCTCCCCGACCACGTCGAGATCACCCAGCAGGGCGGATCGCCGCTGGCCCGCGTGCCGGAGTTCGTCAACGCCTCCTGCCCCAAATGCGGCGGACGCGCGCGCCGCGAAACCGACACCATGGACACCTTCGTCGATTCGTCCTGGTACTTCTACCGCTACACCGATGCGCGCAACAACGCGGCCCCGTTCTCCTCCGAAAAAATCGCCTACTGGTTCCCCATCGATCAGTATGTCGGCGGAGTCGAGCACGCCATCCTCCACCTCATCTACTCGCGCTTCTGGACCAAAGTGATGCGCGACCTAGGCCTCGTCTCCAACGATGAGCCTGTCCAGCGCCTCTTCACCCAGGGCATGGTGATTAAAAACGGCGCCAAGATGTCCAAGTCGAAGGGCAACGTGGTCTCGCCCGACGACATGATCGCCGGCTACGGCGCCGACGCTACGCGCATGTACTCGCTCTTCGCCGCGCCGCCTGACCGCGACCTCGACTGGCAGGAAGACGGCGTCGCCGGAGTCAGCCGCTTCCTCGGCCGCGTCTATCGGTTCGCCATGAAACACGGCGACCGCGCCCGCAACGCGAACACCGCCGCCGCGCCCGCCGCTCCGTCCGCCACCACCCAGGCGCTCCTGCGCAAGCTGCACCAGACCATCCGCAAGATCAGCGAAGACTTTGCTGGCCGCTGGCATTTCAACACCTGCATCGCTGCCATCATGGAACTAGTCAACACCCTCACCGCTGCCGAGTCGCAAATCGCCGCCGGCGAGGTGCCCGATGCCGTCCTTGCGGAGATCCTCCGCACGCTCACCTTGCTGCTCGCTCCCTTCGCGCCCTATCTCGCCTTCGAATTGTGGCAGCACATCGGCCAGACCGAGAACCTGCTCCGCGCGCCCTGGCCGAAGTTCGACGAAGCTCTCGCCCAGGAGGACCAGATCGAGATCCCCGTGCAGATCAACGGCAAGCTCCGCTCCGTTGTCCGCGTGGACGCGAACGCCTCCGAAGACGAGATTCGCGACACCGCCCTGGCCGACGAAAAGATCGCCGCCGCGATCGCCGGAAAACAAATCGTGCGCATCATCCTGGTCCCCCGCAAGCTCGTCAACATTGTGGTGAAGTAGAAGTGCGCCCGCCCACATAGAATCCGGGTGCCCCATGTCTCCCGCATTTGTAGACATGGGAAACCCAGGCGCTTTGAAAGGGCACGACTGCCGTGCAGGCAGAAAAGATCGGCGCTTTGAAAGGGCACGACTTTAGTCGTGCCGCATGGACGTAGCAAATGAAGAGGGCTTTAGCCCCTGAGGGAAGTTTCCAGAGATCAACTTCTTCCGCAGCGTCTTCAGCCCCTGCGCCAACGTGCCGAAATCCCGCGAAGCGGGAGACGGTAGAAGCCACGGGCTTTAGCCCGTGGACCCCAGGATCAAAGAAAAGGGGCTTCAGCCCCGGAGCATTCGCGCCCGTTGCCGCCCATTTCGCAATCCGCAGTCTCCGCCTCCGCACCGATCGCTCGCCGCCGCGGCACCCAGTCCTTCGTCCACATTCTCGCTGCCTGCTGGCATCGCCCCTCGCTGCTCGGCCTCGAACTCCTCTGGCGCTGGCTCTTCGGCATCCCGCTGCTCGCCCTGCTGTTCCTCATCGGCCAGCGCATCTGGAACCAGACCGCCGCCCAGGTCCGCTCCACCGGCATCTTCGACTTCTCCCTGCAGTTTCCGATGAACGGCGCGCTCGCCGTCGCCGAAGCCTGGCAGATCCTCCGCGGCCCCATCCTCCACGCCGCCGCCTGGCTGCTGCCGCTCGCCATCGTCGCCTGGTCGATCGCTGCCGGACTCGGCCGCAACGCCGTTCTCCGCCGTTACGCGCCGCATCTGCCCTGGCGTCCCGGCGTCAGCATCGCCCTTCAGCTGCTGCGGATTCTCGCCCTCTGCGCCGCCGTCGCGCTCTGGTTCGTCTGCATCCAGGCTGCCGCCAATTTCGCGCTCGCCGGCACCTCCCCCGATGCCGGCCCCAATGCCATCGCTTCCGAGCCCAACCTCGTCCTCTACTGCGCACTCGTCATCGTGCTCTCGCTCGGCATCTTCGTCCTCTGGGCGCTCCTCAGCTGGATCTTCTCCATCGCCCCGCTGCTCGCCATACTCGAGCGCCGCAGCATCCCCGCCACTCTGGCCCGCAGCGCGCGCCTCGGCCCGCTCACCGGCAAGCTGGTCGAGATCAATCTCGTCATGGGCATCGTCAAAATCGCCCTCATCGTCCTGGCCATGGTCTTCTCCGCCACGCCGCTGCCCTTCGAATCCGTCGTCAACGGACCGGCCCTCTACGCCTGGTGGGGACTTGTGACTCTTCTGTATCTCATCGCATCCGACTTTTTCCAGGTCGCCCGCATCGCAGCCTTTGTGGAACTCTACGAAGCCACCAGCCCCTCGCCCATACCGTCACCACCGGCTAACAGCTGACAGCTAACAGCTAACAGCTGATAGCTAATAGCTGAGAGGACCTGACGAAAATGAGGAAAGGGTTCACCAGAAAGCCGCAGGACGACGGACCCGCGACCGGAGGCAGGAACTACATCACGCCGGGTGGGCTGCAGCGCCTCATCGATGAGCGCCGATTTCTGCTGACCAGAGACCGTCCCGCCGTGGTGGAGGTGGTAGCCTGGGCTGCCGGCAACGGCGATCGCAGCGAAAATGCCGATTATCAATATGGCAAGCGGCGCTTGCGGCAGATCGATGCCCGGATTCGCTTTCTGACCAAGCGAATTGAAGCCGCTGAAGTCATTGACCCGGAAGCTCCGCGGCCGAAGCAGTCGGAGACAAGGGCATTCTTCGGGGCGACTGTGCGCTACGCCGATGCATCCGGAGCGGAGCGGGTGGTGAGCATCGTAGGCGTCGACGAGGTCGATCTCAGCCGGAACCATATCAGCTGGGTGTCGCCTCTGGGACGGGCGTTGCTGAAGTCGGCAGCAGGGGACACCGTAGTTCTCCAGGCGCCGCGCGGGACAGAACACCTCACGCTGCTGGACGTCCGTTACGAGCGCATTGCTGTAGAACCGTTCCGTGAACCAGCCGGATCCGAGGAGCCGGCAAAGAGGTTCCCTCCCGACGCTCCCCTCACCAAAAAGAGATAAAACAGACAGTCCATTGATTTCTCATCCTGAGAAGCAGCGCAACGAAGGATCTGCGGCTGCTTTTCTGCTAACGCAGCGGTTGGGAATGTCCCAGTCGCCGGCGCTCGGGAAGAACGCCTTCCAGAGAAAACCATTCCGCCTCGAATAGCGGCAATGCGCCAGTTCAGAGCGACCGCGTCATCCTGACAATGGGCAGCGTTTCGCCATTCGGCAGGGGAAGTTCGATGCGCTCCTGCTCGACATAGCCATAGCGCCGGTAGAACGCGATCCCGGTAAGCGTCGCACCCATCTCGAAGCGCGTAAAGCCCTCGGCGCGTCCAGCCTCTTCGCACAGCGCAAGAATGCGGCTGCCGATACCCTGCCGGGCCCACGCCGGATGGACAAAGAAAGCGCGGATTCTGGCCGCATCGCTGCGCGGATCCAGCAACGCATCATCGCGGCCAGGGCGGTGATCGCTCCCGTAAGGCGTCCTGCGGCGCGACCAGCCGCCGCATGCGACGAGGACGGAGGGATCGGCTATGGGCTCCACGGCGAAATAGGTGCCGTCGGCTAGGAGTTGGGTATCGAGGCCAAGCCAGGTGCCAAGTGCCTGGTCAATCTGCGATGGCGAGTAGTCCTCGGCCTGGAGGCCGCGTACCGACGCTTCGATCAGGACGGTGAGGCGCGGCGCGTCGAACGGAACGGCTAATCGGAAGCGGAGATGCGCAAGACGATCCGGCATCGGATGATGGGATTATCTCAGGGCGCAAGTCCCTGCCCGGGCACCCGCCAGCCCCCCACGTGAAGGAATTGCGGTTGACTCGCCCAGGATCAATACGGACATTTTCGCCTTTTCCGGCCCGGGTACTGTCAGAATAACCCGGTGACACGGCCCGTATACTGATCGGTAGGGTATGCTCACAAAACGTTGGCCATGACTCGGAAAGCTGATTTCTGATGAAGGATTCGAAATCTCTTTCGGGCACAAGGAGGTTTACTACCGCGATAATCGTGGCAAATTCGGATTCGCGTATGAAGACGGACTCCTGTCCGCGACTCCTCATCAGGTTGCGGGCCAAACCCTATTGCTGAGCGAATCTGACATTCACGAAATAGTGGAACGTGTTGTCAGCGGCATAAAATCGGAAGGGCTCCCGGTCCAGGTGATTTCCAGATAAGGCACTGAAACAGACAAACCCTTACTTTCGTGTCGCCCCTCATTCCATACAATTTCCACGCCAAAAAACTTGATACTCCAGTTATCGCAACCTGATAACCTGAACTTATAAGGTAAATTTCAGAAGGTCCGCCAACGCGCGGGCCTTTTCTTTGTGCAGGAGAAATCATGGTCCCTGAATGCAGCTATCTCTGCCGGCTCCTCTTCAGCCGCGCCGAAATCGCCGTGGCCGCTATCGCCGAGGAACTCAAATTCGTGCAGGCACCGCCCGACCCGCTCGCAGGCATTGCATGGCACAGTGCTTACGCCCACCGGCAGCAGAATCAATTGCATCGTTCGCCAACCGGGGGATTAACACGGCGATGACTCCACCGCGCAACTCCCAATGGATCAAGTGCCTGCAGGTCATCAGGCGGGTTGCACCCCCAGGGGGTATACAGCGCCTTCTCCGCCGCAGCGGCCCGGCTAGTTCATCTTCATGCCCGGCATCGCGGAGTGGTCCATATTGTCGTGCCCGGCGTCGTGATCGTCGACAGACCAGATCTTCGCCGGATCCGTCTCATACGGATACACGTGGACCATCCAGCCAAACACATGCGGATAGAAGGTTCCTCCCGCCGCCTCGCACTCCTCGCGCGTGTCGATCGAGCCCAGCAGCCCGAACCGCGCGTGCGGCCCCAGATACTCCGCTTCCTCTCCCCGCGGCGCCTTGCAGAAGTTCACGTGCTGATGCCAGCGCGCGATGCTCAGCGGAATGCGCTCGTTCAGCTCCTCCTCGCTGGCCCTCACCCGGTCCGTATACATCGCGCCCACCAGCGTGTACCCGCCGTCCGGATTCTTCCGGTACAGCAGTGATGTCGGCTTCAGCGGATCGAAATGGAACGCCGCCTCCGCTCCGTTCAGCGTTTTTGTGAAGTGGTACTGCCGCTGCGGCACATTCGGCAGGAAGATGCGATACCCATCTTCCAGCGCCTTCCGGTAATCCCTGTACGGCTCCATCGCCTGCTTCGCCGCCGCTGCCACGGCATCGGCCCGCGCCTGGTCGCCGGGCTCGAGCGGCCGCAGCGCTGTCATGTGCATATGCCCGGACATGTGCGCCATGGCCGGATCCCCGCCATCGTTCCCGCTGCCGCCCCGCGTCAGCGCCGCCACCGTCAGCACGCCGGCCACCAGCGCCAGCAATATTCCCGAGTAAAGAAAATGCCGCGACATAGGGCGCCTCCTGTTGATCCGCTGTTACGCGGCCGGGTTCAGCCCGGTTCCACTATTCTTTACACTCCTCCGCATCCCTGCCAAACTGAACTGTGACAACGCCCGCCCCCACCCCACCCGCTACACTCCCCGCGACAAATTCCGCCACCAAATCCATCGTCATCCTCGACTTCGGCTCGCAATACACCCAGCTCATCGCCCGCCGCATCCGCGAGCAGAACGTCTTCTCCGCCGTCCTGCCCTGCACTGCTTCGATCGACGAGATCCGCGCCCACAACCCCATCGGCCTCGTCCTCTCCGGCGGACCCTGCTCCGTCTACGACTCCGACGCACCGCCCGCCGATCCCGCCATCCTTTCCCTCGGCCTCCCCGTCCTCGGCATCTGCTACGGACTGCAGTTCATCACCCATCACCTCGGCGGCCGCGTGCGCTCTGCCGCCAAGCGCGAATATGGCCATGCCGAAGTCGATCTCATCGACTCCGCCAACCCGCTCTTCCAGCAGCTGCCCGCCTCGCTGCATGTCTGGATGTCCCACGGCGACGAAGCCCTCGATCTGCCCCCTGGCTTCCACCTCACCGCGAAAACCGCCAACGCCGTCGCCGGCATCGCCAGCCCCGAGCGCCGCATCTGGGCCGTGCAGTTCCACCCCGAAGTCCACCACACGAAGCAGGGAACTGCGCTGCTCCGCAATTTCCTCTTCAACATCTGCGAAGCCCAGCCCGACTGGACCCCCGAGCACTTCATCCAGTCCACCGTCGCCTCCATTCGCGAGAAAGTCGGCGACGGGCACGCTATTTGCGCCCTCTCCGGCGGCGTCGATTCTTCCGTAGCCGCGGTGCTCGTCCATCGCGCCATCGGAGACCGCCTCACCTGCGTCTTCGTCAACAACGGCGTCCTGCGCAAAAATGAATTCGAAAAGGTCCAGCAGAACCTACGCGACAAGCTCGGCCTCAAACTCGTCGCCGTCGATGCGACCAAGCGCTTCCTCTCGCGGCTCTCCGGCATCACCGACCCCGAATCGAAGCGCAAGATCATCGGCAAGGAGTTCATCGCCGTCTTCGACGACGAAGCCCACCGCATCGCCGAACAGACCGGCGGCGTCGACTTCCTCGTCCAGGGCACGCTCTATCCCGACGTCATCGAGTCCTCTTCCGTCAAAGGCCCGTCGCAAACCATCAAGTCGCACCACAACGTCGGGGGCCTTCCCGAGGAGATGAACCTCAAGCTGATCGAGCCACTGCGCGACCTCTTCAAGGACGAGGTCCGCCGCATCGGCCGCGATCTCGCCATGCCCGAGGACATCCTGCAGCGCCAGCCCTTTCCCGGCCCCGGCCTCGCCGTGCGCATCCTCGGCGAGATCACCGCCGAGCGCGTCGCCCTGCTCCAGGAAGCGGACGACATCGTTGTCACCGAAATCAAGAACGCAGGCCTCTATCAGCAGATCTGGCAATCCTTCGCCGTGCTGCTGCCGGTGAAAAGTGTCGGCGTCATGGGCGACCAGCGCACCTACGCCTACACCTGCGCCATCCGCGCCGTGCACTCCGAAGACGGCATGACCGCCGACTGGGTGCCGCTGCCTTACGAGGTTCTGAAGACCATCTCCAGCCGCATCGTCAACGAAGTGCGCGGCATCAACCGCGTCGTCTACGACATCACCTCCAAGCCCCCTGGCACCATTGAGTGGGAGTGACGGTACGTCACGGGCCTGCGCGCCTTCGGCGCAATAAAGCTCGCGGAATAACGGGGTAGCGGCTCAGACGTCTGAACGCCAGCGCCCCTGCTATCCTTCCTCATCGCTGAATTCACAACCCCGAGGCCCTGCATGAAGCCTGGCTGTTGTCTCCTTCTGCCTCTTCTCGCGGCGTTCACGCTGCCTCTCCGCGCTCAGGAATCAACCCTCCCCGCCACCGCCTCCACCTCCATCGTGAGCATCAGCAGCGCCTACGCGCGTGACCCGAAGCAGCCCATCGATCAGGACTACACCGCGCACATTCGCCAGTACACGACCGAGCCCTTCTTCAACACCCCGCTCACCGACTATCTGCCCGCCTCCAAAACCGTTCCCACGCCCGCCAAAGTCCTCGGCGACGTCGCCGGCGCGCCCAACATGCTGCCCTACGCCGAGGACGTCTACAAATACTTCCGCCTCCTCGCCGCCAGCACGCCGCGCGTCAGGGTCTTTACCATCGGCCACACCGAAGAAGGCCGCGAGATGATCGCCGCCGCCATCGCCGACGAGTCGCTGCTCGATCACCAGCGGGAAAACGACGCGCGCCTGGCGCACCTCGCCGATCCCCGCACCATCGCCATGGACGACAAAGTCGCCGCCGGCCTGGTGAAGCAGTCCTTCCCCGTCTACTACATCACCGGCACCATCCACTCGCCCGAAACCGGCGCGCCCACCGCGCTCATGGAACTCGCCTACCGCCTCGCCGTCGACGACTCGCCCTACATCCAGTACATCCGCACGCATTGCATCGTGCTCATCACCCCGGTCGTCGAAGTCGACGGCCGCGACCGCATGGTCGACGTCTATAAGTGGCACCGCGCCCACCTCGGCCAGAACTACCCGCGCCTCATCTACTGGGGCCACTATGTCGCGCACGACAACAATCGCGACGCCATGGCCATGACC
>DATGJK010000599.1:0-2787 GCA_035295245.1 Acidobacteriaceae bacterium | reverse complement strand
CGTCATTAATGTCGTCGCCGGGGTCAATGACCATGGCTTCGTGGGTGGCTTCGTCACCAATGACGGAGCAATTGCACTGCAGCGGGCCCACGGGAAAGATTTTGTGGATCATGACGGTCTTTAGATCGTTAGTCGCGATGGTCGTTAGCCACCGCTCGGAACGATCATAAACCTCGGTGGGAAGTCCGCGGAAAGCGGCGCTATGAAGAAATAAGGATCCCTCGCGCTAACGACCAATGACCAAAGCCAAGGGCTATTTCGGATTCAGCGGCTGGGGCTCGGGAGCGGGCTTCTGCTGCGCCGGCGCCGGCTTCGACTGGCTCGTCTTCGCCGATCCCAGAACCGAGCTCGGACCGCGGCGGCGCGAGGCATAAACCGACAGCGTGATCGAGGTCAGCATAAAAATGACCGCCGACCACGTGGTCGCCTTCGACAGAAGGCTGGCCGTGCCGCGCGGGCCGAAGGCAGTCTGGCTGCCCATTCCCCCGAAGGCGGCCGCGATATCGGCGCTGGTGCCGCTCTGCAGCAACACCACGATTACGATAAACAGGCAAACAGCGATGTGGATCAGGGTAATCAGTGCAATCATGCCGGTTTTACTTCAACCTTTCTGTACGGGGGATCATGGTGCGGAAGGGGGGATTTGAACCCCCACGCCTTTCGGCGCCACCCCCTCAAGATGGTGTGTCTGCCAGTTCCACCACTTCCGCACGGAGCAAAGGGTGCTGACGACCTGCTGTGGATACGATACGAACCCGGCGGAGCAGACGGTAAGCCTCGTCCCCGGGGTACACGTATCACACCCTCGATCCCCATGGTACCGTGTCCGGCGCGGTCCTGCAATGTGAACTGCCGGTCTGCCGGGGCGATCAGGCGCGTGCTGCCATGGTTTTCGAGCCTGCCTGCTTCACCAGAGAAGCAATCACCAGTCCTGCCGCGAGATACCCGACAAATTCCATCCCCATGTAGGCGATCGTGTAGTTCGTTGGAAACCCGTACCAGTTCCAGTAAGGAACGTTGGTCGTGACGGCGGCCGCGAGTCCCAGGACGGCGATAAATCCCATCCGCGAGCTGAAACTGCCGAGCCGGGTTTGGGCGAGCAGGATCGCGGCGAGTAAGGCCTCAATAAATTCAGTGAGGAACTCGGTGCCGAGTTGACGCGCGGTAAGGGCCGACTGTCCCGGCGGATGGTAAATCAGAATGCCCGAAGGATTCGCCGCGAGTTTTTTGCCGTAGTCGCGCATGGCAGCCTGCTTTTCCGCGCGGCTGGCGTCGGGCCCGGCGCCGGTACCCGGATAGATGTAGAAGCCGCTCGCCGTGCCCAGCGTGGAATTCATGCTGCTGAGTACTGCGGTCTCATTGGGAATTTGCTTGACTCCGACTTCTCCAAGCGGCAGGGCAATGTGGGCGATGGACGACCAGATGAACATGGCGATCCCGCCCAACAGGCCGGCAAGAATGATGCGTTTCATGATGGTATTCCTCCTGAACACCAGATCGAGAAACGAGCGGCAACAGATCTTTCTGAGCTGAAGTTCTCGCCAATATACATGGACTCAGGCTCATTCACCCTGCATTTCGTTGCTGCTGCAGATCGCATCGCGTAGCAGCTCGCCTTGCGCTGCTCGGGATGCTTCAGGGCAACCCAGAGTTGATAGTCGCCGTCGAGTAAGAGGGAACTTCTTCGAGGCTGAGGGGAGCACTGCAAGGAGAGGAGAACGCGATGAAAAAGATTCTGTTAACCGGATTCATGCTGCTGCTGTCCGCCGGATGGGTGGTCGCGCAGAGTAGTGACCAAGCGACCAGTTCGGCGCAGAGCAGCAACGGGCAGACGAGCAGTTCAGCCCAGAGCAGTACCAGCGGTTCGAGCGCTTCCAGCCAGGCGGGAGACACGGCTGCAGGTCAGACGAGCGACACCACCGGGAATTCCACGACGGCCGACACCAGCAAAGACACGAAGGACAACAATTCGAATGAGATGCGCGGCTGCATTACGCAGGTCAACGGCGACTTCATGTTTACGTCCGTCAGTGGGCGCCGCTATGTGCTGCAGGGCGACCAGCACCTGATCGGCAATCATCTCGGGCAGGCAGTGGAACTGAACGGCGGGCGCTGGCATAAAACCGGGACCACTTCGACCACCGCTCCGACGGAAGCGACCGATGGGAGCGCAAGCCCCCGGTCCATTACAGTGAAACAAATCACTCCTATTGAGGGGAAGTGCACGCCGGACTATCACTGAGGTTTTGTGGTTGCGAGCAGACGCGGGCTGAAACTTGGCCCGCGTTTTTTTATGTTCAACGCAGGTCTCCACGCCGGCTAAAGCCCGCGGTCCGCATGACAATGTTTCGGGCATAGCGGTGTTATTGCGATTACGGTAGGTTTCAGCTCTGATATTTGAGGATGGCGGCGAACGATTTCGGATCGAGGCTGGCGCCGCCCACCAATGCGCCGTCAATTTCAACCTGCGCCATGAGCGCGGACGCATTTTCCGGTTTCACACTGCCCCCATACAGAATGCGCATCTCGTCGGCCACTTCTGCGCCGAGGGTCTCTGCAGCCTGGTCGCGGATGATGCCGTGGGCTTCGGAGGCGAGGGCGGGAGTAGCGGTTTTTCCGGTGCCGATGGCCCACACGGGTTCGTAGGCAATGGTCATGGGCGCAGCCTGCAAAGCCGAAATTTCGCGCAGCGCGTTGATCACCTGGCGCCGCAAAACATCTTCCGTAATCCCGGCTTCGCGTTCCTCGAGAACTTCTCCCACGCACACGATCGGCGTGAGTCCGGCG
>DATGJK010000598.1:0-6647 GCA_035295245.1 Acidobacteriaceae bacterium | reverse complement strand
GTAGCGGTCGCGAAGATTGCCGGCACTTGCGGGACCAGCAGCGGCGCTGCTTTGGGAACGAGCATCGATCTTTCTCCGCAGTTGCAGGGCAAGAAGGCGCCGGACATAGGCAGCATTCACTAAGGCGCGGGCGAGGTTCAGATGATCGGGATCGCCCTTCGCATACCAGGCAATCGCGCGATCGAAGTGGTCGAGGGCACGCGTGTACTCGCCGGACCGGCGGACGATGCGCCCTCTCGCGGATTCGATGTTGCCGAGCGCGACGTAATGATCCGTGGACTGCAGCACACTCTCGGCGGACGACAGCAGACGCAAAGCCTCGCGCCGCATCCCCTTCTGAAAGAGCAGCCAGCTTTCATGAATGCGGATGACAGCGGTGAAGACTGCGTCCTGGGACTGCTCGGTCAGCTCGCGAGCACGGACGATGTGGAGCAAGGCAGCTTCGTATTCACCCCTTTTGCGATGGGCGCGGCCCTTCCAGAAATGTGCAAGGGCGGCCAGTCCCTCACCGGGTAAGTCGGACTCGGTCTTCAGCACGACATCGAGCGCGTCGACGGCGCTGTGGACCTCATCCGTCGAGAGCGCGCGAAAGGCTTCCACCATGCGAAGCCGGATGTAGTCGCCGAATGAGAGCCGCTGGCGGCACTCCGGGGGGAAGCGCAACAGCAATTCCTCCAGGAAGTGGTAGTCGCGGTAACCGACATCGACCCATTGGGCGACCAGCAGCAGCAGGCGCGTCGCGCCTGGCACGGACGGATCGAGATTCGCCAGGAGGGGTTCTCCGGCCTGCAGGATCGCTTTCCCGGCCCCGATGCGGCGCGCCTGCAACATACCCGCAAGGTCCGCTGCAAATCGATTTAGCCGCACTGCAGCATCGTCGTTTTCGCTCTGGTCCGATTCGGGCGGGCGTGGAAGTCTGATCACCTTGGCGGCAGACGGAGTGGACGGCGATTTCATCTTTCGGGCTCTGCGGTAGGCTTGCAAATAGGCATCATCGCTCATGCTGGTGAAATTATGATCCTCTCGGGGATCTTCCGTCCACTCGTCCGATTCGGACGAGCTGGGCTTGCAGGGCTTTGCTCCGCAGGTGTGTACTGCGTCCTATTCTGACGTGGCCGGGGATGCCGGCCCAGGGAGAAAACGGGATGCTGCATATTGCGAGCAAAAACGGATGGAGTAGCCAGCGCTGGGAGGGAATCCACCGGCCCTATTCGGCCGAAGAAGTGCATCAGCTCCGCGGGACGATTCGCGTGGAGTATTCGCTGGCCCGCGCCGGCGCAGAGAAGCTTTGGCGGCTGCTGCATCAGGAGAGCTATCTGCCCGCGCTTGGGGCGCTGACCGGAAATCAGGCGGTGCAGATGGCTCAGGCCGGATTGAAAGCAATCTACCTGAGCGGCTGGCAGGTGGCCGCCGACGCTAACCTCAGCGGCCAGATGTATCCGGATCAAAGCTTGTACCCGGTAAACAGCGTTCCCGCCGTTGTGCGCGCCATCAACAATGCCCTGATGCGCGCCGATCAGATTGCGCATGCGGACGGCCAGGAAAGTATCGACTGGATGCTGCCCATCGTGGCGGATGCCGAAGCCGGCTTTGGTGGGATTCTGAATGCATTTGAGCTGACCAAGGCGATGATCGAGGCTGGAGCAGCGGCGGTCCATTTCGAGGATCAGCTCTCATCGGCAAAGAAATGCGGCCACATGGGCGGCAAAGTTCTGGTGCCGACGCGTGAAGCGATCCAGAAGCTGGTTGCGGCGCGCCTGGCAGCCGACGTTCTCGATGTGCCGACGATTCTCGTTGCACGCACGGATGCAGATGCGGCGCAGCTGATCACCAGCGACTGCGATCCTGCGGACGCGCCGTTCCTGGCCGGCGAGCGCACGGTCGAAGGGTTCTTCCGTTTCCGCGGCGGGCTGGAAGCGGCGATTGCCCGCGGTCTGGCTTATGCTCCTTATGCCGACATGATCTGGTGCGAAACGTCTGAACCGAATCTGGAAGACGCGCGGCGGTTTGCGACGGCCATTCACGAAAAGTTTCCGGGGAAGCTGCTGGCGTACAACTGCTCGCCGTCCTTTCACTGGAAGGGCAAGCTGAACCAGCGTGAGATCGGAGAATTCCAGCGTACCCTGGCGGGCATGGGGTATCGATTCCAGTTTGTGACGCTGGCCGGATTTCATGCGCTGAATTTGGCGGCTTTCGAGCTGGCGCACGAGTACACGCGCGCCGGTATGGCGGCATACGCCAGGGTACAGGAGCGCGAATTTGAGCTGGCGCAGAGGCTGGGATACGGTGCTGTCAAGCACCAGCGCTTCGTGGGTACAGGCTATTTCGACCGCGTTGCGACTACGATTACCTCTGGGGAGATATCCACCTGTGCCCTGCCGGGCTCGACCGAAACGGCGCAGTTTGAGGAGTCTATGGAGGATTCGCGCGACCATGCGCCAACCCTCTCTGAGCTTCGCGCTGAGATGTAGCTCACTGGATTAGCATCAGAAGGAAAAGAGGCGGGAGATGACGACAAGCGCAGCGATTCAGGAATACGGCATGTTCCCCGAAGAGCGGGAGCAGGAGATTCTCACCGAAGATGCGGTTCAATTCCTGCACGAGCTGGATCGCCGCTTTGAAACGAGGCGTGTGGAACTGCTCGAGGCTCGGCGGAGAAGGCAGCAGGAGTTCGATCGCGGTGCTCTGCCAACTCTTCTGGCTGAGACAGAAGAGATTCGCCGGGCAGACTGGTGCGCGGCGCCGATTCCGCCGGAACTGCTGGACCGTCGCGTGGAAATCACCGGACCCACCGAGCGCAAGATGATCATCAACGCGCTGAACTCCGGCGCGAACGTCTTCATGGCGGACTTCGAAGACGCCAACTCGCCCACCTGGAGCAACTGCATCGAGGGACAGCGGAATCTCCGCGACGCCAACCTGCGGACCATCAGCTGGTGTTCAGGCGACGGCCGCACGTATGAGCTGAAGTCGAACCCGGCGGTCCTCTTTGTGCGCCCACGCGGCTGGCATCTGGTGGAGAAGCACTTTACGATCGAAGACCGGCCAGTCTCCGCTTCCCTCTTCGATTTCGGCCTGTACTTCTTTCATAACCACAAGATCCTGTCGAAGCGCCGCTCGGCGCCGTATTTCTATCTGCCCAAGATGGAGAGCCATCTGGAGGCGCGGCTCTGGAACGACGTGTTCCTGTTTGCGCAGGAGTACGTCGGCATCCCGCGCGGGACGATTCGGGCGACGGTCCTCATTGAGACCATCGCCGCTGCGTTCGAGATGGACGAGATCATCTACGAACTGCGGGAGCACTCCGCCGGGCTGAACTGCGGACGCTGGGATTACATTTTCAGCTTCATCAAGAAATTCCGCAGCCGCCCGGACTTCGTTCTGCCGGATCGGGGACAGGTCACGATGGAACAGCCGTTCCTGCGCTCGTACGTGGAGCTGTTGATCCATACCTGCCATCGGCGCGGCGTCCACGCGATGGGGGGCATGGCAGCGCAGATCCCGATCCGCAACGATGCGAAAGCGAACGAAGAAGCCATAGAACGGGTGCGGCAGGACAAGCTGCGCGAGGTGCGCGCCGGCCACGACGGAACCTGGGTGGCGCATCCGGGGCTGGTTCCGGTGGCGCGCGAGGTCTTCGACGAACACATGAAGAGCCGTAACCAGATCCGCATGCCCGCAGAAAAGCAGTCGAAGATTAGAGCCGAGGATTTGGTCCAGATTCCCGCGGGAACCATCACGGAAGGTGGAGTCCGTCGCAACATTTCCGTCGGGCTTCAGTATCTGGAATCGTGGCTGCGCGGGAACGGCTGCGTTCCGATCTTCAACCTGATGGAAGACGCCGCGACTGCCGAGATTTCGCGTACTCAGCTGTGGCAGTGGATCCATCACGGAGCCAAACTCGATGATGGCCGCACAGTGACCGCAGAATTGTGCGACGCGATCCTGCGGGAGACGCTCAGCGAGATGCAGGCCACCATCGGAGCGACCGCGTGGGCCAATACGAAGTTCCCAAAGGCAGCGGCTATCCTGAAAGAACTGAGCACGGGGCCGTTCCAGGATTTCCTGACGCTGGCGGCTTACGACGAGCTGCCTTGAAATTTGTGCACTGGCGTCGCGCAACGAGCCGCGGTCGAGGATTCTTCTCTTCCGCGGAAGGCCCCGGCGGGCTCTCCATTCAGGACATGAAAACCGATTTCGCAATCCCCCTGCGATTTCGGGTCAAAATGTGATCAAGATGAACGAAGCGCCTCTGGGCATAGTGTCTTCATCCATGCTGCTGCCAGGAGCGCCAGGCTCCCCCGGGAGGTGAATATGCAAGCCACAATGGAGGAAATCCTCCTGACGACCCGGACCATCGAGAGCAGACCAGAGATTCTGTCCTTTGATTCTGGCGAAGAGTGCAGCCTGGATCATTGGTTCGAGGTTTACTGGCTGGTCGAAGAGGAATACGCATTTGCCCGCGAGGCGGACTCCGAACTGCTCGGAACCTGATTCGGGCAACACATTAGTCTAGAAATGCAAGCCGCCTCCACAGATCAGAACTTCGCCGGTGACGTAGTCTGAGAGTGGCGAGCAGAAGAACAGGACAGCGCCCGCGGCCTCTTCCGGCGTCCCCAGCCGGCCCAGAGGACATGCGGTTTTCACGGATTCCAGCAGAGTTGGCTGTACGCCCAGACGAATCTGGTGTCCGTGCATTTCCATCTTCGCGTCGGGCCGGTTCAGGTCCTGAACGAGGCGCGTCTGGATTAGGCCAAATCCAACGGAATTCACGTTGACGTTGTAGCGCCCCCACTCCTTGGCCAGTGTGCGGGTCAGGCCGATGACGCCCGCCTTGCCGGAGGAGTACCCCACCTGCCCGGGATTGCCGTCCGTCCCCGCAATGGACGTGATGTTGACGACTTTGCGCATGACGCACTTGCCCTCGGCAATTTCCTTCTTCGCGGATTCGCGAATATAGCCGGAAGCGGCGCGCAGGATGCGAAACGGAACGACCAGATGGATTTCGAGCATGGCCATGAACTGCTCGTCCGTGGTCTTCTGAATGACGTTGTCCCAGCTGTAACCGGCATTGTTCACAATGATGTCGATCGCGCCAAAGGCGTCCAGCGTGGCCTGTACCAGAGCTGCGGGAACGGCGGGGTCGGTGAGGTCGCCGCAGAAATGACGGACCTGTCCGGGGCGGCGGCTGCATTCGGCCTCTGACTGGCGGAGCATCACCTCGTCGAGATCGCTGGCCATCACCTGCGCGCCCGCAGCCGAGAGCCGTTTCGCGATTGCCCTGCCAATGCCGCGACCGGCGCCAGTCACCAGAGCCGTCCGGCCCTCGAGAGAAAACGGCGGTTCGAGGGCCGTCTGCGGTTGTTCCTGCAAAACTTCTGTTTCCATTGCGATCACCTGTCACTTGGGGATTGAAATGTTGCTTCGCAGCATCGTTCATGCTGCACTGCAATATTGCCATAGAACCCGCATGCCGCGCATCGGTTGCCTGGGGCGGATTGATCGGATGGAATTCAGGAAAACACGGGCCTTTTGTGGAATTTTGATGATCCTGAAATCGGCGGCTATTGTTTTTCGGCCTGCGCAATCATCTGTTCCACCTGCTGCCTCTGGGGGTAGTCGGGATTGGTCGCCAGCAGCTTCTTCCAGTCGGCAATGGCTCCCGCAGCATCGTTTTTGCCCTGCAGCGTGACCAGGCCAAGGTTGAAGAGCGTGTTCGCGTTGTCGGGCCGGGAAAGGAGCGCCTGCCGGAACTCTGCAATGGCGCGGTCCGCGTCGCCCATGTACCAGGATGCGGTTCCCACGTCCGTGCGGACGTCGGCATCCGCAGGACGGATGCTGAGGGCGCGTGCATAGTAGTCCACGGCAGCGGGAAACCGTTGGGCGTCGTAGTACAGATTGCCAAGGCTGATGAGCAGATCGGGATTGTTGGGGTCTGCCTGGAGCCTGGCGAGCAGCGGAGCCGTATCCGTGGCATTCGCCCGAGCGACAGCGGGCGCGGCTGACGGAGCAGCCACAACGGTTTCGGGTCTTGGCGCTACGCTGCGAGCTTCGCTCAGCAGCCAGCCCCCACCGATACCCGCAAAGAAGCAACCCGCCGCGAAAAGCGTCGCCCAGCGGAGTGTCCAGACTTCACCTGACAATTTCTTTCCAGCCGTCATTGGCCCCTGCTCCTTCCCTGCTCGTTCAGGCTGCCCGTCACATCCGCAATGAGCTTCTCCACCGACGCCTTGCGATCCGGGCTGAGTTGCGGATTGGTTTTCAGCAACTGGCGCCAGGCAGCAACCGCTCCCCTGCCGTCTGCCTTGCCCTGCAGCCGAATCATGCCGAGATTGAAAAGCGCATTGGCATCGCGCGGGTCGGTTTTGAGCGCCTCGTTCAGCTGAGCCAGGGCGCCATCGACGTCTCCCTGGCGATAAAGGCTCGTAGCGAGTTTGGTTCGCAGACCTGCGTTACGAGGGTCACTCTGAACCGCACGCTGGTACCAGGCCGCCGCCTCGCCATACTGGTGCGCCACGTGGTAGATGGCCCCGAGCTGGACGAGCACGGCGGTGTTGCCGGGACTGCTGTTGAGCTGGCGAAGCAGGGGCGCAGCCTGCTGATCGGCCATCTGCTTCATGTCGGCCAGGCTGACTGGATGCGCGATA
>DATGJK010000597.1:0-11223 GCA_035295245.1 Acidobacteriaceae bacterium | reverse complement strand
TGCGTCTCCGCGTACGCGCAATCTCCGGTCGTCACCGTTGATCACGGGCCGAACGCCGCCGCTACCGAATCGAAACACTACGTCGTCCTTGTCTCGCTCGACGGCTTCCGCTATGACTACGCGAAGAAGTACGGTGCGACTCACCTGCTGGCTATCGCCGCCCACGGGGCGAGCGTGCCCGACGGCATGATCCCCAGCTATCCCTCGCTCACGTTTCCCAACCACTACACGCTCGTCACCGGACTGTACCCGGAGCATCACGGCATCGTCGGCAACCAGTTCTACGATCCTGCCCGCAAGGAGCGCTACACCTTCACCGATCCCAAAACCGCTACCGACGGCTCCTGGTACGGGGGCACGCCGCTCTGGTCGCTCGCGGAAAAACAGGGCATGCGCACGGCATGCTTTTTCTGGCCCGGGTCGGAAGCGAAAATCGCCGGCGAGCGCCCGTCCTACTACCTCCACTTCGATAACAAATTTCCCGACGAGCAGCGCATCGATCAGGTGATTGCCTGGCTAAAACTGCCGCCTGCGCAGCGTCCGCATTTCATCACCCTCTACTACTCCGACGTGGACCACGCCGGACACGAATTCGGCCCGGACGCCCCGCAGACCGCCGCCGCCGTCCACCACCTCGACGCACTGATAGGCACGCTCGAAAAGGATCTCAACGCGCTGCACCTGCCCATCGATCTCATCGTGGTCTCCGATCACGGCATGGCGAAAATCGAAGGCGGCTGGATCGCCCTCGACCAGTTCGCGCCGCTCGACGATCTCATCACCGCGGGCGGGTTTCTCTACGCGCCCGACGAAGCCGGCGCGAACCGCGTCTACCAGAAGCTCAAGGCTGCCGACGCGGCCTTCATGGTCTACCGCCGCGCCAACGTTCCAGCCGAGCTGCATTTCAACAGCAATCCGCGCGAGGGCGATCCCATCATCGTCGCCCGCGGACCGTATGCCGTGGTCCCCAAAGCGCCGCCGGGGCCTGCCGCTCGCGGACCTCTTCCCGGAGAACATGGCTTCGACCCCTACATGCTGCCGGAGATGAAGGCCATCTTTTACGCCGAAGGCCCCGATATCCGCCACGGAGTGAAACTCAAACCCTTCGAGAACGTAAATGTGTATCCGCTGATTGTGAAACTGCTCGGGCTGGAGTCGCCGAAGGTCGACGGCAGCCTCAACGTGTTGTCGGGGATTTTGACGACCGAACCTGCACGGTGACGGTTCTCACCCGTTGAAGCTGTTCTGCGTCACCGCCGCGCTTGACGGAATCCCGCGCAGAAACGTCTCCACAATCTCCTCGCGCGCTGAGAGCACAGCAATATTCGCGGCGCGTCCCGCAGCCAATACGCCCACTTCCTCTTCGAGCCCCGTCATGCGTGCGGGATTGCGTGTCGCCAGCGCCGCAGCTTCCTGCAGGCTCACCCCGGTGAAGCGCATGAAATTCCGCACCGCGGCGTCCAGCGTGAGCGTGCTGCCGGCCAGCGTGTCTTCGCCGATAACGGCCCGCCCATTCTTCACTCGCACTTCGAGCTCGCCCAGCCAGTAACTGCCGTCGGGCATGCCGGTGCCGGCCATCGCGTCGGTGATCAGCAGAGCCCTCTCCGGCCCCTTGGCCTTCCAGAACAGCCGCACCGCCGCCGCATCCACATGCAGCCCGTCGCAGATGATCTCCGCGTAGAGATCGTCGTTCGTCAGCACCTCGGCCACCAGCCCGGGATCGCGGGCTTCGAAGCGCCTCATCGCGTTGAAGGTGTGCGTCGCCGTCACCGCGCCCGCGTCGACGCCCCGCCGGGCCTCCGCCAGATCGGCATTGCTGTGCCCCAGGCTCACCCGCACCCCGAGTTTCGCCGCATGCACAATCGTCTCGGGCGCGCCCGGCAACTCCGGCGCGATCGTCACGAGCCGGATTTTTCCCTCCGCCGCCTCCCACATCTGCTCGAAGCGAGCGACGCTCGGCTCCAGCAGCTGATGCTCCGCGTGCGCCCCGCGTTTATGCGGCGAGAGGAACGGCCCTTCCAGATGAATTCCCAGCGGCCGCGCGCCATCGCCCGGCTGTCCGATCAGCTTCGCCAGCCCTTCGAGCGAGCGGAGCAGGGAATCGAGCGGCGCCGTCACGGTCGTCGCCAGATACGCGCCCACGCCCCGCCGCGCCAGAAACGCGCCAATGTGCCCCAGCGCCGACTCGGTCGCCTCCATCACGTCATGACCACCGCAGCCGTGGATGTGCACATCGAAGAGCGCCGGCATCAGCGTGCATTCGGAAAACGCAACATGCTGCCCCGCGGGCAGCTCCATCTCTGCCAGCGAGCCAACGCTGCTGATCAGGCCGTCTTCAATCACCAGCACTGGTTGCTCGATGCACTCCGAGGGTGTCAGCAACCGCTTCGCTGTCAGAATCGTTCGCATTCCTCCTACACCCTACACCCTCTCCCCTCCACCCTATCGGGCTACTCCGCATGGATCTCGTAGTGCCCGCCGTGTTCCAGCGTTAGCGCGACCCGCGCGCCGTTCTCCGCCGGCGTGCCCTGCTGCGCCGTTCCGTTGACCAGCACATGGCCGGCTCCCGGAGCCATCGGATAGAGCACCGTCGCCTGCACGCCCTCCGGCACCTCGACCGTCATGTGCAGGCTGTGCTGATCGTGCGCTTTTTGCAGGCTCACCTGCAGCAGGCCATGCGGCGTCGGCTCTGCGCCCTTCGCCCACGTCAGCCCCAGCAGGTCCGGACGAATCGTCGTCTGCGCGAACCCAGCGCCGGTCGGCTGGATGCCCAGTACCTGCTCCATCAGCCAAGAGGCCGGCGCGCTCGACCATCCGTGCGCGAGCGAGATCCGGTAGCCCGCCGTATCGTCGGCCTGCAGATCCACATGCGGATCGCGCTTCGGCCACGACGGGTCGTACGCCTCCCAGAAGCTGGTCGCGCCCTCCTTCACCATCCCGCCCCAGAACTCCCGAATCCAGGCGAGCGCCGCCTCGCGATGATCCATCTCCGCCATCGCATCCAGCACATACGATCCGTAATACGGCGTGATGATGTCCGGCCGGTAAGTCGTCTTCCCCACGTCCGCCAGAACTTTATCCCAGATCGTCCCGTACTGTTCCGGCGCGGCCGCTCCGGAGATCACCGCCATCGCATTCGTCTGCCACCGCGGACCATACGAGCCGTCCGTGAAGGCGGCGGTCTGCATCGCCTTCGAGATCGCATCCGCGCGCTGCTCCCAGTGCGCCGCATTTTGCTCGTCATGGATCTGCCGCAGCAGCCACGCCGCCGCGCGATACGCGCGCACGTATTCGAACGCGGTCGCCCGCCGCGTCTCCGGCGTATCGCCGTTCAGTTCCAGCGCCCAGTCTACATACAGCCAGGATTTTCTCTTGTTGATGAACTGATTTTGCGCATCGAAATCCTGATCCATGAACGCGAGCAACTGCAGCAGCGCCTCATGCTCCTGCTCGACGTACTCAGTGCGTCCGGTATGGCGAACGTAATCGGCGAGTTCCGTAAACCAGAACGATGAGTAGCCGGGAATGCCGTTGACCGGATGCTCGACAGGCGCGGGCCCAATGAGCCGCGTGAGCGTGTCTTCAATCAGAAAGTGATCGGCGAAAACCGCGTCGATCACGCGCCCGCTCACGTCCGTGTCGCCCATCCAGCGTCCGCGGTCGCGCTTAGGAGCGTCCCAGATGTCGTCCTGCATGCACAGGTGCGAGGTGTAGACGCCGACCTCCCAGATGCGGTTCAGCAGATCGTCCGACGACGCAAACGATCCCTGATAGTGCACCGGGTAGTAGATCGCCTCCAGCTTGATCGACTGGATCGGCACCGTCGCCGGCCCGCCCAGAAACGAAATTCGCGCGTACCGGAAGGCCGACTTCGGCCCTACGCCGGTGCCGTGCGGCGTCACATGCAGCACGTCGACGCCGAGGTATGGTTCGCTGTTCAGCTCGTCAATCGATTCGCCATACGCGATCGACACCGTGATCGGCCGATCGGCAGCCGACACAATCTGCACCCGCCCGTTGACTTCGCGCCCGAAGTCGAGCGTGATCCCCGGCACGTATTCTTCCCGCGGACCATTCGCGCTCAGATGAACTGCAAAGTTTTGCGTTGCGCTCGCATTCGTGAGCGCCTCGACGTTCTCGAACGAGCCCTGCCCCGCGTAGACGTCCTGCACTCGCTCGGCGGTCAGCAGCGTATGCGCGAGGAAGGGCGAGGCGCCCTCGTATCCCGGCCAGTTGTAGAGACCCGCATCTTCGTTCCACTGCAAGAAATCGATGTTGCTCTCGATCCCGCCGAGGTCCGCCACCGGCGCCCAGTCCGCCGGTTGAGTTCCAGGCGCGTGGATCGCCGCCTCCCACTTCCCATCGGTGACCAACAGTGGCGTATCGACGACGCCGAAGCCCGCCGGAATAATTTTCGCGACGAGTTTCGCTCCTCCGCGATGCGTCTCGCCGCCGGTGTCGAGCACAAGCGTGTTCTCCCCGGAGTGCAGCGCCGGGAGCAGATCCGCGACAAACACATGCATCGGCAGACGGGAGTTTGGCGGGGAGACGAAGTGGCCGACCGTCTGGCCGTTCAGCGTGATGTCGACGGCGCGCGGACCGGCGATGTAGAGCGACGCCGCGGGCGGTGCCTGTTCGACCCGGAAGTGCACGCGAAAAGCGCGCTCGTCAGCGCGCTGGGCCGGGGAATCGTCGTGCGTCCAGATGTAACGCTCCGGCAGCGGCTGATGAAACGAAGAGAAGAGCTGCGGGCTCGTGATGTTCCGCGTTGGATCGAGCTGCCCCGGCGCGGGCGTGTTCGTAGCCAGTTGTGCGGCGGCAGTGACAGCAGAGGCGAGCAGAGGCACGACGAACAGGCGGCGCATCAGGGCTCCTTCGAAAAAAAAATTTCGCAAGAGCCGAAATTATGCGCACGGTTGCGCGATGTCAAACCTGCAGCGGGTCAGAGCGCTCGCACTACCGCTGCCACCAGGCCCTGCAGGTCGTGCGGATCAGCTTCCGCCGCAGGCTCCCAGCCGATCTCGCGCAGTGTGGCGCTGGTCACCGGCCCGATCGAGATCGCCTTCATGCCCAAAGGCAGGGCTACTCCCGCCTCCCGCAGCAGCGCCGTAAAATTCGTCACAGTGGAGGAGCTGGTAAATGTCGCGGCATCCGGTGCATGGCCGCCCGCTCCGAGAATCGTGCGTACGGCCGTTACAGATTCCGCCGGAATCACCGTCCGGTACGCATCGACCACATCGACCGTCGCACCCCGCCTCCGCAGCGCGTCAGGAATTACGTCGCGCGCCACTATCGCCCGCACCAGAAGCACGCGCTGTCCAGCGGCGCGATCCCCAAGCTCCTCCACCAGCGACTCCGCCACATACTCCTTTGGCGTCAGCGCCACGTGGAGCCCCATCGCGTGCAGCGCCGCAGCCGTCGCCGAGCCCACCGCCGCCACCTGCACGTTCCCGAACGCCTCAGCCGCGATGTCCATCTCCGTCATGCGTCCACGCAGCGCCTCGACGCCATTGGCGCTGGTCACGATGAGCCAATCGCAGGCAGCAATGTCACGCAGCGCCGCATCGAGCGCCGCATACGACGGCGGAGGCTCAATCGCAATCGCCGGAATCTCCAGCACCATCGCGCCACGCGCGCGCAGCGCCTCGGCCAGCCTTCCCGCCTGATGCCGCGCCCGCGTCACCAGAATCGTGCGTCCGCTCAGCGCGTATTGGTCATTCTGATTTGTCACAGTGTCTGGATCAAAAGCCGTGCGCAGCGCCTCTGCCCGGAGGCCAGTCCCTAATCTGCCGCCCCAATCCCCGTCTCCGCACCTGTCTGCAACAGCTTCCGCGCGCCCTGTCCGATCAGTTCCGCGGCCACGGCCTCGCCCACGCCCATCGGATCGCCGAATTGCCGGTCCAGCGCCAGCCGGATCACCTCGGACCCATCCGGAGCCGCCACCGCCGCCACCACCGTAAATCCCTCGTCGCCCGCAAAGCAGTGGATCCCGATCGGCACCTGGCATCCGCCGCCCAGCGCCGCCAGCGCGGCGCGCTCCGCCGTCACCGCATACCGCGTCGGCTCATGATTCAGGAAAGCCAGCGCGCCCAGCACGCGTCCATCGTCGACGCGGGCCTCAATCCCCAGCGCGCCCTGCCCGGCTGCCGGGCACAACACCAGCGGCGAAAAGCACTCGCGCCGATGCTGCGTCAGCCCCAGCCGCTCCAGTCCCGCCGACGCCAAGATGATCGCATCCACGTGACCCTCGGTCAGCTTGCGCAGCCGCGTGTCCACGTTGCCGCGAAACTCCAGGCACTGCACATCGGCGCGTGCCGCGCGCAGCTGTGCCTGCCGCCGCAGGCTGCTGGTGCCGATCCGCGCCCCGTGCGGCAGCGCCTCAAAGCTCGCGTGCTTCACCGACACAAATGCATCGCGCGGATCCACGCGCTCCGGAATCGCCGCAATCGTGAAGGGCGCCGCCAGCTCCGTCGGCAGATCCTTCAGGCTGTGCACGGCCAGATCGATGCGTCTCGCAAACAGCGCCTCCTCAATCTCTTTCGTGAACATCCCCTTGCCGTCGCCCGCGGGCCCGCCCACCTGCGCAAAGGGAACGTGCTGCATGGCATCGCCGAGCGTCTTGATGATTTCAATCTCGACCGTGTGTCCTGCCGCGCGCAGGCGGCCGGCAATATGGTTGGCCTGCCACAGCGCGAGCTGCGACCCGCGCGATCCAATGCGCAGCGAAACCGGCTTAAACGAGGTAACGTTCCGGGGTTCGGTCATGAGCCATCAGAGTATCGCGAACTACTTGTTCTCAGGTTCGCTGCCGGATTCACCGGACGCGCCCGGAGCTTCAGGCGCAGCGGGCTTCTCCGCCTCTTTGCCGAACATCGCCCGAATCGTCTCCAGCGCCGCCGCATCGCCGTCGCGCGCCGCGCCCTTCATGGCCTGCAGCGGCAGATGCATGAATTTGTTCATCAGCCCCCGCGTCAGCTGCTCCACAGCCGCCTGCTGCTCGGGGCTCATCGACTGCAGCAGCCGCGCCGCGCGGTGTAGTTCCGCCTGGCGCAGATCCTCAGCCGCCGCCTGCGCCTCCACAATTGCGGGAGCAATATCGAGCGTCCGGATCCGCCGCCGGAAGCGCTCCGTCTCCTCGATGATGATCGCTTCGGCCCGTTCCGCCTCGCGTCCCCGATCAACCAGGTTCGAGGCGGCCACGGACTGCAGATCGTCGATGTCGTACAGGAAAATCCCATCCAGCCGGTTGACCTTTGGATCCACATCGCGCGGCACCGCTATATCGATGATGAATACCGGGCGGTTCTTCCTGCGATGCAGGATGTGCTGCGCCTGCTCCACCCCGATGATCTGCTCCGACGCGCCCGTTGAAGTAATAATGATGTCCGCCTCGTGCGCCCGCGCTTGCAGGTCCTCCCAGCGGATCGCCTGCCCCAGGAACTGCTCGGCCAGCCGCAGCGCCCGGTCGTAGGTGCGGTTCGCCACCATCATCGAGGCCGCGCCGTGCTCGATCAGGTGACGCGCCGCCAGCTCGCTCATCTTCCCCGCGCCCACCACCAGAATCTTCTTGCCGTCGAGCGAGCCGAAGATGCGCCGCGCCAGATCGACGGCAACCGACGCAATCGAAACCGACGACGATCCGATCTCCGTCTCGGTGCGCACCCGCTTCGCCGCGGAAAACGCGCCCTGCAGCAGCTTGTCCAGCGGACCCTTCACCGCGCCCATCTCGCGCGCCACCGTCCACGACTGCTTCACTTGTCCCAGAATCTGCGCCTCGCCCACCACCATCGAGTCCAGGCTCGCCGCCACGCGGAACATGTGCCGCACCGCCTCTTCATCCTGGTACTGATAGAGGTGCGGCTCCAGCACGCTGCGATCCAGCGAGAACTGCTCCGCCAGAAAGCGCGGCAGCTGCGGCTCCGTTCCGTTGTGCGAGACCACCAGCTCCACCCGGTTGCAGGTCGAGAGGATCATCGCCTCCTTCACGCCCGGCGCCTGCAGCAGCGCCTTTGTCGCCTCCGGCAGCTTGTCCTTCGCAAACGCCAGCCGCTCGCGCAGCTCCACGGGAGCCGTCTTGTGGTTCAGACCTGTGACAAGAAATTTCATTTCAGTCCAAACCTGTGCGATGCGCTGTGTACGGACCCCAGCAAATTCGCTGCCCATACGCACAGCATGACGACGAACACACTCGATGCGAGCCATGCCGCCCGCCGCCCCCGCAACCCGGCATTCCGCCGGATGAACAGAATGGCGACGTACAGCCCCCACATCACGAACGACAGCAAAATCTTCGGATCGGCAAAGTACCCGATGCCCACCCGTTCCTGCGCGATCAGCGACCCGGCAAACAGTCCCGTGGTCATGCAGCAGAAGCCCAGCACCAGCGTGGTCTGCGCAATCTGCTCCATCGTCGCCAGCGGCGGAAGCCAGGTCAGAAAGCTCCTCGGCCGCTTCGACGGCGTTGCGCCCGGCTTCGCCCAGTCCTTATTCTTCAGCCGTTTTTCCTGGATCAGATACAGGAAGCTGGCCAGCATGCTGAACAGCAGCGCGGCATAAGCGGCCAGCAGCATGACCACGTGAAACGCAATCCAGCCGTTGCGGATCACCGGCGAGCTGAAGGTGTACCGCTCCGGTCCGATCGCCGGAATCACCGTCAGCAGAAAGGCCAGCGGCAAAGCAAACAGCCCGAACGAGATCGTCCGGTAAACGAAGAAGATCAGCAGAAAGATGGCGACAATCGCCAGCGCCAGCGTCGAAACAATTTCGCTGGTCAGCACCGGGATCAGGTGATGCGAGAAGTTCAGCATCTCCACCGTGGCCACCAGGTGGAAGAACCATCCCCCCATCGCCACCGGCAGGCAGAATCGATGGCCCCTGGCACGGTTGCCGAACACCGCCGGGACGGTCAGCAGACCGGCGATGCCATACAAAACAGCCGCAACTCGAAGCCAGAGGATGAACATAGCGTCGGCAAAACCCAGTTCAGGGGCGGGGAGCCATTCGGAGCGCGCCGGAACCGTTGCTCACATTCCGGCGCAGATCAGACGGTTAATAAAAGTATAAAGCGCTCCGAATCGAACCCCGCTGAGCCTGATTATCCAAACCTGCGCCCTGGCCGGATGTGAGAAATGTCACACTGCAAACGGGGCTCCGGTCCGTAACTGCCCTGTTTCCAGTTCAGGCTGGCTCGGACCCAGGCGCCACCTAACGCAATCTGGGGCCAGGAAGCGCCTCTCCCTGCCCGCTCTTGACACCTTATTCCCCGCCTGCCGTAAGCTTCCCCGATCAGGCCGATCAGGAGGAACCGCCATGCTGCACCCGGGCGCCTTCGTCCTTTCCCTCGCGTTGCCGTCGCTCCTCCACTTCCACCCAGCCGCCGCCCAGCCCGATCAGCGATCCGACGAGGAGGCCATTCGCTCCGCCGTCGATCACCTCGTCGCCGCCTGGAACCGGCATGACGCCCATGCCTTCGCCGCCCTCTTTTCCTCCGACGCCGACTTCACCGACGGGCGTGGCACAGCCGTCAGCGGACGTGAACACATTCAGGCCTTCCACGCTCAGCCCTTCGCCACCGTTTTCAAAGGGAGCCGTCTCGAGCAGACCGGCATCCGCACCCGCTTCCTCCGCGCCGATGTGGCCTCCGTCGATGTCCCCTGGCAGATGACCGGAATGGCCGGCCCGGACGGAAAGCCCCGTCCTGGCCGCAAGGGCCTTATCAGCCTGGTGATGCTCCGCGATGCCGAGCATTGGGAGATCGCCGTCATGCACAACCTGGACCTCTCCGCTGCGCCTCCCGCCGTTCGCTGACGCCAACAAGCCGCAACTCTATTGACCGGCGGCAGGCGCAAACGCTAACCTCGCTGGACCAGATCAATCCCCGGGGGTTCGTCATGCGTCACCGGTCCCCCCTCCCCCCAACGCTGCTGTCGCTGCTCCTCGTCCTTGCTCTTGCGCCGGGCGCCGCCGCTCAGGCGGCCGGGTCCGATTACACCGCGTCAATGCCCTCGGTTGCGAAGATCAAAGCCCAGCTCCAGGGTACCGATCCCATCGATACCGCCGCACGCCAGGCCGCCATCTTCGAATACCTGCCGATCTACATCCAGCGCATCAAGGAGACGCGCGACTACCGCGGACCTTACTCCCCCGGCGAGCAGAAGCTGCTGACTGACTACGCTCAGGCGCTCTACCAGATCCAGCAGGACATCAAGAACCACCACACGCCGGCCGAGGCCAGCCGGTACTCTCTGCTCGAAGGGCAATACTCGATCAATAACGCTGAGACCTGGATTAAGCAGCTCTCAGGTTCGCAGGCCAACGACACCTACAAGGGCGCTCAACAGTCGCTCTCGCAGACCTACAACCAGCACGAAGCCCAGATGCAGAAGCAGATGCAGCAGGACAACGGGCAGGACGACTTCATGGCCGGCTTGCGCGGCGGAGGCAATATCCAGCTCAAGCCGGACCAGAAGCGTTGCCTTGAACTCGGCGGCACCATGAACCAATGCGCCAACGCCATCATCGGCCTGGCTACGGGGATGGGCAATTTTCTGACCGCGATGATGGGCGGCGGCAACGACACCCCGCCCCCGCCGCCGCTCACCGGCGTCCTCCTGGTTGGTTCCTATCACAGCCGGACCGACCTGCCCGAGATCGCCCTGAACCCGGGGGGCGGGGCCCTGGTGGAAAAATGCGGCACTCTCGTCGACGCAACCCACGGTTACACTCTGCGCAAATCCGGCGGAACCGTGCAGCTGGCCCTCGAAAACGAGCCCGACCCGATCGTGCTGACGCTCCGGCCCGACGGATCCCTCGCCGGGCCCGGCTCCATCCAGGTGAAGGGCTCGGTCATCACCGGCTACCACAACGTGACCAGCTGCGTGCACGGGAACTGCTCGACAACCTCCACTCCCCTCTATGCGGCCAGCATGCAGCGCTGCACCATCAGCCAGCTTGCTCCGCAGGCTGCGCCGCCTCCGCCGCCGAAACCCAAGCCGGGGAGCATCCAGGATCTGGCAGGCGTGGGCGATCCCGTCGCGACCATCTACGGCTTCCGGGTCACCGGCCCGTATGCCAGTTCCAGCGGCATGAAGCTTGACTTCAGCAACGCCTGGGTGACGCTCGACTGCGGCCAGGCGCACGTCAACGCGCCGTACACCGTCGACAACACGCCGAGCGGCTTCATCGTGCACGTGCAGAACGGCGGCGGAGCGTTCCTGCTCGGCG
>DATGJK010000596.1:0-6524 GCA_035295245.1 Acidobacteriaceae bacterium | reverse complement strand
CTCGGGCACGGATGCGGCGCCCGGAATCAGGGCTCGTCCGGAGCGTGGTCGGCACTCCTATCTGAAAACGAAGGACTAGAAAACTCCAGCGCGAAAACATTGGCCCGGGAGACACTACGTCCGATAACAGATATTCTGTTCAGTACAGCTAAGACTCGCCAAAAGGAGACGTTTCAGGCCCGGCATGAGCCTCGGGCATGTGCCTTCACATGTTGCACTGGATATCTTCCCTGTTTCCGATCAGCTTTCGAGGAAGTGCGTGGAGAGCGCTACTTCGTGCGCCACCATTCGGCCTGGGCGGCCTGCATGGAGAGCGCGATGCGATTGTCCACGCCGACTTTCCGCATCAACCGGGCGACATACGACTTGACGGTCTGTTCACGGATGCTCAGCGCCTGGGCGATTTCGCGGTTGGACCGCGCCAGGATGAGCTGCTCCAGCACTTCTTCCTCGCGCTCGGTGAACCTTGGGGCTCCGGAGCGCAGCGGGCGGCCACTGTTGCCCAGCGCCCGGTCTACCATCTCGGCCAGAATCTTTCGCGGCGCCCAGATAGTCCCGCTCAACACCACGTCTACGGCCTGCAGGATCAGATCCGGCGAGGCCGTTTCGAGGAGCCATCCTTTGGCGCCGGCAGCGATAGCAGCCATGACGGTTTCATCGTCGTTCTCGGGCGACACGACGATGGTCTTCATGTCAGGATTCTTCTGCTTGAGGCGGCCCAGCAGCGCATAGGATTCCACGCGGCGGCGCGCCAGCATCAGCACGACATCGAAATCCGGATTACGCAGCGTCGCGCCCAGATCGGTGGCGACGACCTCAAAATCCAACCGTCTGGCGAGGATTTCGCGGAGCCCGGCCACGCGGAGCGGCTCGAAGTCCAGCAGGCCGATCCGGGTGCGTCGTGTCGTCGGGGTGAAATCCGCCATGCGCAAATCCTACAGTTTGGGCAGAACGATTCCCTGCTGCTTCTGGTACTTGCCCTTCCGGTCGGCGTAGCTGATCTCGCATACGTCATCCGACTGGAAGAACAGAATCTGGCACAAACCCTCGTTCGCGTAAACCCGAGCCGGCAACGGCGTGGTGTTCGAGATCTCGAGAGTCACAAACCCTTCCCACTCCGGCTCGAAGGGCGTCACATTCACAATGATGCCGCAGCGAGCGTATGTGGATTTTCCCACACAAATCGTCAAAACGTCGCGAGGAATCCGGAAATATTCAACGGAACGCGCAAGGGCAAAGCTGTTGGGCGGGATCAGCACCGACTCAGCATTGACCTGAACAAACGACCGCTCGTCGAAGTGCTTCGGGTCCACAATAGCGCTGTTTACGTTCGTAAAAATGCGGAAATCATCGGAAACCCGCAGATCGTAGCCGTAGGAGGACAGCCCGTAGGAGACGACCCCCTCCCGGACCTGCTTTTCACTGAACGGCTCGATCATCCCCTTCAGCGCCTGCGCCCGAATCCAGCGGTCGCTCTTGATTGCCATGCTTCTCCTTGTCAGACGAATGAGTACCGGCGTGAGCCGCAGGGTGGGCGGAAGTCCAAAGGCCCGCGGCATTGCCATGTTGGGGTAAAAAGGCATCTTACGGGACGCTCCGCGCATTGACAATGCCGGAAAACATTTCTACGCTAGCCATGAACCCGAACGTCCACCTGACCGGAGAAAACCTTGATTAAACAAGACATCATTCATCAGGTAATTGAACGCACCGGCCTGCAGCGCAACAAGGCAGAAGCCGCCGTGGACACGGTGTTCGAGACGCTGAAGCGAGCCCTGGCGGAGGGCCAGCGCATCGAACTGCGCGGCTTCGGCGTCTTTAATGTGCGGCCACGCAAGACCGGGATCGGCCGCAATCCGCGCACGGGCGCCGAGGTGAGCATCACTCCCGGCAAGGCCGTGCGCTTCAAGCCTGGGAAGGAACTCCACCTGCTGGACGGGGAGTAGGGTTTCATCCGATCCACTAACGCGGGCGCGATGAACGGCAGCGAGCTCGGCTCAGCTTGACATCAGTCCAGCCGCAGGGCCGTCATCGGATCCACGCGTGTTGCTCGCGCTGCCGGAACCCACACTGCCAGGAGCGCCACCAGCAACAGCAACAGCGCTGTCGCGACGAAGGCGGTTGGGTCCCACGCCTTCACGCCAAACAGGAAACCCGAGAGGAACCGCGTCAGCCAAAACGCGCCGCCCATCCCCACGATCACGCCCAGCGCCGCCAGCATCATGCCCTGCCCGATCACCATATTCCGCAGATTCCACGCCTGCGCGCCGAGCGCCATGCGCACGCCCAGTTCCTGCGTGCGCTGCTGCACCGAATAGGACATCACGCCGTACACGCCGATCGCCGCCATCAGCAGCCCGGCGGCTCCGAAGATCATCAGCAGCAGCATGTTGAAGCGCTGCCGCGCGAGGTTGCGCGCCTCCACCTCGTCCATGCTTCGGATGTGCGCCACCGGCAAGCCTCCGCTTGCTTCGCGCAGCGCCGCCTGAATCGGATCGAGCAGCGTATACGGATTCACCCGGCTGCGCACGATCCACCACAGCGGCGCCACCTTTGAATTCAGCGCCGTCTCCCCATCCGGCATCTGCGCCAGGGGGATATACATCATGGGCGTCGGCTGGCGATCCGCCCCCTGGTCGTGGGTATTTCCCACAATGCCGATCACCTGCCGCGGTGGTTCGGCAAACGCCGGCCCCGCACCTGCGCCAATCAGCATGCGGTCGCGCAGCGGATCGCCGTTGGGCCAGTACCGCTTTGCCAGCGCTTCATTGATGATCACCACTCCCGGCGCCGCCGCATCGTCCTGCTCCGTAAAGAGCCGCCCGCGCAGCAACGGAATCTGAAACGCGGAGAAGTAGCTCCACGAGACCGAGTCGAAGCCCGCTCCGCCGCCCGCGTTGCCGCTGCCCCTCGGCCTGCCGACAATGTCGAAGACCATGCCAAACCCGCCTTCCATGGGCAGCGCGTTGGTCACCGCCGCATCCTCCACGCCGGGGATCGCCATCAGCCGCTCTCTACCGCTGCGAATCACCTGCGCCACCGGCGCACTCTTCTGGAACCGGCTCCCGCTCATCGACATCGTCATGGTCAGAATGTTGTGCGTCCCGAAGCCCGGCTTCACCGCCTCGAGGTTATAGAACGTGCGAATCAGTAACGCCGCGCCGATCACCAGTACCAGGGCCAGCGCCACCTCGCTCACCACCAGCAGCGAGCGCACCTTCCCCTGGCGATAACTCATCCCCGATCGCCCCGAGCTTTCATTCAGCGCCGCCGCCAGATTCGGACGCGACGCCGCAATCGCCGGAAACAACCCAAACAGCACACCGGTCAGGACCGCCACCGCAAAGGTGAACAGCAGCACCCGAAAATCCAGCGCCACTGCCGCTCCGCTCTCGCCAATGCGCGGAATGTTTCCCGGATTCACGCTCAGCAGCAACCGCACGCCAAGAAATCCGCAAATCAGCCCCAGCACTCCGCCGCTCAGCGACAGCACCAGACTCTCCGTCAGCAACTGCCGAATGATCTGCCCCCGCCCCGCGCCCAGTGCCGCCCGTGTTGCCAACTCGCGCCGCCGCACCGAGGCGCGCGCCAGCAGCAGGTTCGCCAGGTTTGAGCACGCGATCAGCAGCACGAAAACCACCGCACCCAGCAACACCAGCAGCGGTCGCCGAATGTCTCCGATGGTAAAGTCGCGCAGCGACACCACTCCGAAGGCGCCCCGCGGCGGCAGCGAGCGTTCTCCGTAGATCCGCTGGAACGCTACAGCCGCGAGCTTCATCTGCGCATTCGCCTGCGCCATGGTGACGCCAGGCCGCAGCCGCGCCGCCGCAACAAAAGTGTGCACCATCTCGTGCGAGTTCAGATCCATCTGCATCGGCACCCACAGGTCCGCCGGACCATCGGTGACAAACCCGCGCCCGATCACACCGACGACCAGAAACGGCTGCCCGTCGATCGCGATGTTCGATCCGACAATCTTCGGATCGCCGCCGTAGCGCTTCCTCCACAGCCCATAGCTGAGCACCACCACGTGCCCGCCGTTCGGCTGGTCCTCCGCCGCAGTGAACGTCCGACCCAGGGCCAGCGGCGCGCCGAACATCGCGAAGTAATCCGCCGTTACGTGAATGGCCTGCACCTGCTGCGGAGCTTCCCCGCCGGTCAGATTCATGCCCGCGCCGCCGTTGTCGTAGCCGGCGATCTGCTGAAAGATGCTCGTCTGCTGCCGCCACAGGTTGTACTCGGGAATGCTGGCCACCGGGAACGCCCCGAAGCTGCCGGTGGTCACCACCTGTACCAGTTGCTCAGCATCGGGATACGTCAGCGGCTTCAGGAGCACCGCATCGATCACCGAAAACACCGCCGCATTCGCGCCGATTCCTATTGCGATCACCAGCAGCGCGACGGTGGTGAACCCCGGCGTCTTCCGCAGGGAGCGCAGTGCAAACCACACGTCGCGCGCGATGTCCTCCGCCCATCCCAGCGAGCGGTAACGCCACACTTGTTCGCGCACGCTGCGCGGATTGCCGAAGCGCAGACGCGCCTGGCGTTGCGCGTCCTCCGGCGCCTTCCCCCGCGCCTCCTGGGCATCCTGCTCGTGGGCCAGATGCGATTCAATCTCGTCAGCCAGTTCAGTATCTTTGCGGGCGCGATGCGTATAGCGGCGCAGGACCATCGGGGTACCCTCCTCGTGTTATTCGGAGTGGCCCAGGATCAGGTCGATGGCGCGCGTCATCCGCCGCCAGCGTCCGGTTGCTCGTTGCAGTTCCTTCCGTCCTTGTGCGGTCAGGCGATAGAACTTGGCTTTGCGATTGTTCTCGCTCACGCCCCATGCGGAGGCCAGCAGTCCGCGGTCCTCGAGCCGGTGCAAAGCGGGATAGAGCGATCCCTGCTCCACCTCGAGTGCGTTTTCCGACGTGCGCTCGATGACCTCCGCGATCGTGTGCCCGTGCGCCTGACCTGTGAGCAGCGTGCGCAGAATGAGCATGTCCAGGGTGCCCTGCAGGATCTCGCCCGCTTCCGGCGGCCTCTTCTTTATCACGGAGCGCCTCCCTCCCCTCGAACGCCTATGGGAGATCGTTATACACCACTCGAATGACTATGGGAAGGGCCAGAAGCTATGGCTATCTTTGAGGTGACGCACAGATTGGAGAGGTATCCCGCTTCATTGCGCGCACGGTGAGGCGCCGGCGCCTGCCCGTCGAAGACCAGCTATAGTTTCTCGGGCTGGATGCCAATGTTCTTTTCGCCAGCTGCCTTCTTCTCCCAGTACTTCTTCACCCAGGCTTCGAAGGTGCGCCCGGCGGCGTTGTCGCGTCCGGTGAACGCGAGGGCGGCGATATCGGAATATGGAATGCTGATCTTCGTCCGCTCATTTGCGGGCATCACGCGAACGACAGAATCCTGGAGCGACTTTCCTGTGCGGCGGTCGAAAATGTAACCCTGGACGACACGCCCATCCTTCAAGGTGAGCGTCACATCGCCGCGATAGTCAAAGGCCTTCTCCAGCGCGTTGCAAACCTCGTCGTCGCTGGCCAGAGGAGGGATCCAGCCTTCGAGCTGCTGCCGTTCGCGACCCTCCGCCACTTCGAGTGCATTGGGATCGAAGGCCGCAATGTTCCTGCCCTGGTCGGGAGAGGAAGACAGGGGCTTTTCCGTCATGCGTGCGTTCCCTCTTCGATTTTGTCGTGCGTTTCAATCTGCACCAGCGGATTGAAGCCGTGCACCGGGCGCACCGGCTCGTTCAGCAGATCGAGAGCGCCCTTGTCGGAGTAGGAGTTCATCATGGCCTTCACCGTCTCCCAGAGACCTTTCAGGGAGCCGAAGGTGTAGTTCACTGCTGTGCCCTCGTAGCCGGAGTGCACCATGCAGTTGGCGCATTTCGGATTGCCGCTCTCCGTCCCGTAGTGATCCCAGTCCGTCGAGTCGAGCAGTTCCTGATACGTGTCCGCGTAGCCGTCCTGCAGCAGATAGCACGGTTTCTGCCAGCCGAAGATGCTGAAGGCCGGCATAGCCCACGGCGTACAGCGGAACTCGCGCTTGCCCATGATGAATTCCAGATACAGGGCGTTGGCATTGAACTTCCAGGTCTTCTTCCGGTTTGACAGGATCGCGCGGAAGAGGCGCCGCGAGCGAGCGCGCCCGAGGAAGTGTTTCTGATCCGGCGCCTTTTCGTAGGTGTAACCGGGCGCCACCATCATGCTGTCCACACCGAGCGCCATGACTTCGTCGAAGTGCGCGCGCACCGAGGCCGGATCCGCTCCATCGAACAACGTCGTATTGGTGGTGACGCGGAAGCCTGCAGCGACGGCAGCCTTGACTCCCTCGACCGCCTGTTCCCAGCCTCCTTCACGGCACACAGAGAAGTCGTGGTGCTCTCGCTGGCCGTCCAGGTGAACCGAGAACGAGAAGTACTTGCTTGGCTTGAAGAGGTGGAGCTTCTCCTTCAGGAGCAGCGCGTTGGTGCACATGTAGACGTATTTCCTGCGCTCCACCAGGCCGGCCACAATCTTGTCGATCTGCGAATG
>DATGJK010000595.1:0-6108 GCA_035295245.1 Acidobacteriaceae bacterium | reverse complement strand
TCCGTTGAACGCAACGGTGATGGGAAAGGTCGTCTGGGCACCCGCGGGCACTGGCTTCGGCGCATTCTGCGTGCCGACGGTGACTTGATTTGGATTCGAATCTGTAAATACCGTTTGCGCCTGCCGCCCGGAGGCCGATCCGGTCGCGGTGAGGAAGAATCCGGTGTTGAGGTCGTGATTATCCGGGGCGAAGGTATCGTTCGAGAAAGTTCCGTCGGCCTGTGCGACCGCGGTTGCGTCCGGCGGCGTGTCGAGATACGGGAATTCCTGGAAGTGCAGGGTCACTGTCTCACCGGGCTGGAAACCGCCGCCGGTGATGTTCACGAGAGTGCCAGGCGCGTAATCAAGCGCATCGGTCTTCACCCAGGTGAATCCGAAGTACTCAGCGCTCGACAGCGTGTTGCCGGAGCCGTCTGTGCCGCCGGCGATCAGCAGCAGGCCGTCATTGATGCTGGCGACCGATCCATCGGAAAGCGGGCTGCCCGTGGCGTAAACCCGGGCGGTGCTCATTGCATTGGGAACTGGAGTGAGGGTGGCCGTCTCCGTCTGCGAGAGATAGACGGGCATGTACAGCTCAGCCGTGGCGATCGCCTTGCCACTCGAGGTTCCGCCGACCAGCAGCGTGCCGCCGTTATGAGGAAGAAGGAATGCCAGATGATTGCTGCGCGGAGTGGTGAGTGAAAGGCTGCCGAGGGTGAAGCTTGCGGGCTGAGTCGATGCGGTGGGATCGAAGGTTTCGGTTGAGGTCAGGTCCTGGTTGCCATCGTTTCCGCCCGCGACGAAGACTTGTCCGTCCAGCTGGGTGGTCGCGGTGAGGTGCATGCGCGCGACGTTCAGCGCGGGGCCGGCTCTCACCTGCTGCGTCGACGGATCGTAGATGTCGGTGCCGGCAAGCGCGTGAGGGGCGCCCACCGTGGCGGGAGGCTGCGGCGCGACGGTCGAACCATCCCAGCCGCCGACGATCAGTACCCGGCCATCTTCCAGCAGCGCTGCCGCGTGCATCGTCCGCGCAGACGACATCGTGGCGGGCAGAAGAGTGAAAGAGCCGTTGCTTCCCGCAGCGGCATTGAAGACTTCGAGCGTGTTCAGCACCTGGCTGCCGCTGGAGCCGCCGGAAATCAGGACGGTGCTGTTATTCAGCAGAGTGGCGGTGTGCCCGGAGCGCGCCTGGACCAGCGGACCGGTGGACGTCCAGGGATTTGCCTGCGACGCATTAATTGCTGGATCGAAAATCTCGGCTGTCCCGATCGGATTGCCGCTCACGTCCACGCCGCCAACGACGAGCACGCGCCCATCCTGCAGGACGGTTGCCGTATGCTGCGAGCGCGCAACGTTCATCGGCGGCCCCGCCATAATGTTCCCCGCGGTGTCGACAATGTCGACGCTGGCCAAGCTGCCTGAAGCGCTGTTGCCGCCAATGATGAGCAGGCGGCCATCCTGCAGCATCACGGTTGCTGCGCCGGAGCGAGCAGACGTCAGCGGCTGAGCCGGCGACCAGGCGTCTGTCGCAACGGTGGGAAAAGTGGCATGGACCAGAAAAGGGAACAGCAGCAACAGCACAAGGGCTGAGGCGGAGCCGATAAGTTTGCGCATCGAAATCACTCCCGCAAGACCGCATTTCAGGAAGCCCCGGGGTCCTCGGTTCTTGCAGGGGGAGTGGTGGGCCCGAATAACGAGGGTTGTATTCCTGTATTTGCACACACGATAGGCAGTGCAGGAGCTGAGTCCTATAACACTTTCGTGGGAGCTAACATGCGTAACTAACTTAGAGTTCTCAACTTACACCGAAAGGAACGGACCCACGAGTACTTTGGAAATCAGTAAACAGATCACCTTGGTAAGACAGGAGTCGCGCAAAATGGAGGTGTAAATCGAGGTTTAATCTGTTCATTAACCCACACCTTTAGGAACGGCCGGATCGAGGGGATCCGGCCACTGATTTTGTGGGGTTTGCAGGGACGGTTTTCGCAGGCCTTTTGAAACAGCCCCGGATCAGGCTGCCGATGGACGTTCCGGCTTCTGCTGAAGCACACGGCAGACGGTGGCGCGGGAGACGGAGTAGCTCTTCGCCAGCTGCCCGAGGCTGTGCCCGAGCTGGCGATCGCGGATGATCGCAGCGCGGTCCAGTTCGAGCGACGGCCGGCCGATGGAACGGCCCTCCAGACGGGCGCGCCGCATGCCGGCGCGCACCCGCTCGACGATCAGGTTGCGCTCCAGCTCGGCGATGGCGCCGATGATCACCACGATAGCCCGGCCCAGCGGGCCTCCTGTATCGATCTGCTCGCGGAAGCTGACGAACTCGATGTTCAGCCGGTTCAGCTCATCGAGGGCTTCGAGGAAGTGGCGCGTCGATCGGGCGATGCGGTCGCAGGCCGAGACCAGCACGACATCGAAGCGGCCGCGACGAGCTTCCTTCATCATCTGGTCGAGCCCGGGCCGGCGGGCTTTTGCTCCGGAGATACGGTCCGTGTATTCGGCGACGATCTCGAAGCCGCGCTGGGCGGCGAGCTGGCGCAGGTCGAGCAGTTGGGTCTCCGGGTGCTGATCGAGGGTCGAAACCCGCAGGTAGAGAGCGGCGCGCTTCATAGCAGCGCCAGGATAGCACAGGTATCTAACTAAGATAGAAGACAGGCCAACGGCGAGAACATCAAGCGCCAGCTCATCCACCAGGGCTATGGCACCTTCCGTCCCGACCTGGGCGGAGCCGAAGAACAGGCCATGCACGGCTGGTTCGGCCGCCTGGCCGGCAGGTACTCCGAAGAGCTCTTCTTCGAAGGCGACCAGGCCTGGTGGAACCCGGCCCGCTACATCCCCACTCCCTTCCACACCAAGCTGGCTCAGCAGCGAATCGCTCTCAGCCAGTACATCCAGCAGGAAGCCGTGGGCACCCGCATGCGCCGCTGGGAGCGCCCCATCCACGACTTCCTGATGCCGTACCTGCGTGGCGCTGTCTCGCGCGTGACCGGGGAGAACATCATTCCCTCGGAAGTGCAGCACCGGCGGGATCTCGACACCCTGGCCGACATGCTGAACTACCTGCGCGACCTCAGCCAGGCGGCCAGCGATCCGGAGCACCGGGGCCGGTCAGACATTTTTCGTTCGCAGACTACGTCCCTTCCTGGCCGCAACCTATATATGTCCTCGCGCGCGGGCGAGCCGGCCCCGGCCCGCCCGTGCCGGCCTCGCGGCCAGGAACTTCCCGGCTGGCAGAGCGCGTTCACAGCTGCTTACTGGTCGCTGATCCCGGCATCGCCACTCGCTGGTTTGTGATCGCTGATTCTGACCCCGATCCGTCACACCGGGCGATCATGCAGTTCATCCGCTGCGGGCTTTTCGATCCCCCGGGGCTTCGCTCTCCTGGCCGGGAAGCAGAACGAACCAGAGATCCGGAACTCCAGGTCCGGAGTCTTTGTCCTGCGCTGTTTACTCAGGATTGGAAGAAGACAGAGAACAGCAGGATGAGCTGTGGCTGTGTTGCTCCCGGACTGAGGCAGAGTGAGAACAACCTGGTTCAGGGTCGCCCGCTGCACTGCTCTCAGGCCCCCGCCGCTCCGGCGCTCGCGCCGCCGTCGCCGGCATGTTTACTATGTGGTTATACAAAGGCCCAAAGCCACCACCCTGACGGCCGAAGACATTGAGGCGTGGCTCGGGAAAAACTGTAAAACGCCTGCAACGTTCAACCGCTACAAAGCACTGTTGTCCCTGGCCTACAAACTTGGTATTCGCAACAAAAAGGTCACACACAACCCTGCACGCGGTGAGTTCATCCCGATGCGAAAGGAGCCAAAGGGCCGGCTGCGGTTCCTCGCGGAAGAGGAGTACGACAAGTTGTACGAAGTAATCGCGAGCCGCTTCCCTGAGCACTTGGCAGAGTTCGTCGTCGGAACGCATACCGGCATGCGCCTCAGTGAACAGTACACGGTCGAGTGGGGGCAATACGATCCTCGCCGGCGCGCCATCGACCTGGACCGAACAAAGAACGGTAACTCCCGCACGGTGAATCTGAACGCTGACGCAATGGCGGCAATTGAGTCACTGCGCGGGCCGAACCAGAAGCGCATGGATAGAATGTTCCCCCGGGAGGACCGCTCTGCGTTCCACTACGGTGAGGACGGTAAGCGCAAACAGGAACAGTTTGACAACCGGTCATGGTTCGAGCCCTGCGTCACGGAAGCCGGCATACCCCGGATCACATGGCACGGTCTGAGGCACACGTTTTGCTCGTGGCTCGCCATGGCCGGAGCGACAACGCGCGACATCATGGAAGCTGCAGGGCACAAGACGATGAACCAGGCGGCGCGCTATTCCCACCTCTCACCCCAGCACACCCAGTCTGTAGTCGACCGGATTGCCCGGACAGGCACCAGGAACACCAACAGGCACCACAACAGCCACCAGTCCGAAAGGGCCAGCAGGAAGCGCAAGCAATCTACCAAAAATGCTAGAGGTGAACCCATCCTTTGATAGTTTTAGCGTGGTGCCCGGAGGGGGACTTGAACCCCCACGGCCGGTGAAGGCCTGCGGATTTTAAGTCCGCTGCGTCTGCCAGTTTCGCCATCCGGGCGCGCTGGCAATATCGTATCCGACTCGCGCCTGAACACCGGAAAATCGCGACAATAGAAAAGCGTGCCCGCCAGGCAGGCACGCTTTTTCAAGTACGCCCTCCTGAGAGCGAAAGCTGCGGTTAATGCGGCTTCCGATACTCGATTTCTTCCCCGCGCAGATAGTACTCGGCCGAGCAGGTGTCGCCGCCGCAGATCATCGATTCCATCCCCAGGAACTGCGCCTTTGTGATCAGGCCAAGGGTGCCGCAACGCGGGCAGGCTAATACAGCGACAAAGGGATTGCGCGCATCGCCCAGCGGGGCCGCATTCTCCAGCACAAAGAGCGTTCCTGGTTCCATCTGTTCCGGTATCCACTCATCAAGCATTTGTAGCTCCTGCTGCATTCCTTCCTCCTGGGTTGTGCTGGTTGGCGTCGAACGACTACCGGGCGCTGTCGATGAATGCTGGGTTTGATCGGCCTCCTTTCGAGACGGGCGAACGGAACGGCGTCTGCAAACAGGACGATGCCTGCGCAGTTGAACCCTGCGCGGAGGAAAAGTTCGCGGAGCCCCGGATGGCAATGGGTCGATGAATGGCGTGTTTCACGGCGCGGGGGATACTGCGCTCTGTTGCGTCGGCCTTGGTCGTGCTCGAATGTGACTCGGGCATCACAGGCGGCGTGCGGCGTCTGCCGTGGCACCCGCTGATCGCGTGGATGCGTTCAGGAGGGCATTGGCAGTCCGTCAATTGACGCCATTCTCGTTAGACGCTCGCCACGTGTCAACGAAATCCGGCGTGTACGTAGTGTCGCCGCAGGTTCATCGTACGGGCGCTGCGCCGACGGCCGCTTTGACGGCATCGGCGACCTGTTCGATCTGCCGGGGCTCGAGATAAGGATGCATCGGGAGGCTGAGCACCCGTCCGGCAGCGCGCTCCGCATGGGGGAAACTCTCCGCTGCAAGTGGCTGTCTGGCATACACCGGCTGCTGGTGCAGTGGCATCGGGTAGTGGACCGCGGTGGGAATACCCGCTGCCTGCAGGCTCTTCTCGACGGCGGCGCGGTCGTCCAACTCGATCGTGTACTGCGCCCACGCGCTGCTGCGGCCGGGCAGAACACGTGGTGTCACGACTGTGTCATGCAGGAGCGCGGTGTAGCGGTCCGCCGCTTCGGCGCGCGCGATGAGTTCCTCGTCGAAGATCTCGAGCTTGGCGAGCAGGATGGCCGCCTGCAGCGTATCGAGCCGTCCGTTGATCCCGATGCGGGCATGCCGATAGCGCGCGGATTGGCCGTGGTTGCGGAGCTCCATCATGGAGGAGGCGAGCGCATCGTCATTGGTAAAGCAGGCCCCGCCGTCCCCATAGGCGCCGAGCGGCTTGGAGGGGAAAAAGCTGGTGCAGCCGATGGTGGAGAGGTTGCCGGAGTGGCGGCCCTTGTAGAGCGCGCCGAAGCTCTGGGCGGCATCCTCGATCACGGGAATGCCGCGACTTGCAGCATTGATGGCATCCATTTCAGCGGGTTGGCCATACAGGCTAACCGGCAGGATGGCGCGCGTTCGGGGCGTGA
>DATGJK010000594.1:0-3129 GCA_035295245.1 Acidobacteriaceae bacterium | reverse complement strand
CGGACAGGATCCAGGCCGCGCTGGAGAAGACTTACGCGGCGAAGAAGACGCTGACGCGCGATGTCGGCGGCATGGCCGGCACGCAGGCGTTTGCCGACGCGGTAATTCAGAACATGGGGCAGGGAAAATGAAGACGAAGAGAATCGTTGCAGTGGGAATGATGGGGTTCCTGGCGCTGGCCGCGGGCTGCAAGAAGTCAGGAACCGAGGCGAACGAGCCAAAGCCGCAGTACGTCGCCATCGACTTGAATAACGCGGGCACGATCGCAGGCACGGTCCACTTCACCGGGACTGCGCCCAAGCCGGTGGAGATCGACATGGCTCAGGACCCGGCCTGCACGCTGGGTGCGAAGAACTACAGCGAAGGCTACGTGGTCCACAACGGCGGCTTCGCGAACATCTTCGTCTACGTGAAGGACGGTCTGGGCAACAAGATCTATGCCGCGCCCTCGCAGCCGGTGACCATCGACCAGAAGAACTGCCGTTACCAGCCGCACGTGGTGGGCGTGATGTTGGGCCAGCCGGTGCAGTTCACCAACAGCGATCCCACCATGCACAACATCCACATGATGCCAACGGTGCAGGGAAACCAGCCTGTAGATATCTCGCAGGGCCCGGCCGGGCCGGGCAACAAGAAACAGGACACCGCCACGTTCGGCAAGCCGGAGCTCATGATGCCGGTGCGCTGCAACAATCATCCGTGGATGCAGGCGTTCATCAACGTGGCGCCGAACCCGTTCTTCGCAGTAACGGACGCGGACGGAAAATTCACCATCAAGGGGCTGCCGCCCGGGACGTATACGCTGGTGGCCGATCAGGAGAACATGGGCGAGAAGACGGCGACGGTGACGGTGGGGGCGAAACAGACTGTGACGCAGGACTTCACCTACAGCAAGTAGGCGGCTCTTCTTCGAGGGTTTAGCCTCTCTGCCTTCGCGGAGCATTTACACTAAACGCATACCGTTCACCAGCCGGGCGCAGGGCAGATCGCTCCGCCTGCGGTGTATCTCAAGAAGGCGGACATGCGGCACAAGATCGGCATTCTGGGCGCGACCGGCATGGTCGGGCAACGTTTCATTCAGCTTCTGGAGAACCATCCGTGGTTTGAGGTGGCGTGGCTCGCCGCCAGCGACCGCTCCAGTGGCAAGCCTTACGGCGAAGCGGTGCGCTGGAAGCTTGACACTCCGCTGCCGGAGCGCATCGCGAAGATGCCAGTCTCGCCGGCTGATCCCGAAGGCGCACCGGCAATTATCTTTGCCGCGCTGGACGCCGACATCGCGCGCGATCTGGAGCCGAAGTTCGCCGCTGCCGGTTGCGCGGTGATCTCAAATTCCAGCGCGTTTCGCATGCAGGAAGACGTGCCGCTCGTGATCCCTGAAGTGAATGCCGAGCAGCTGCCGCTGATCGAGCGGCAAAGCTGGCGCAGGCAATCGGGCGGCTATATTGTCACCAATCCGAACTGCTCGGCCATCGGACTGGTACTGGCCCTCAAGCCGATCGTGGAGCGCTTCGGCATCGACGCCATCTTCGTCAGCACCATGCAGGCCATCAGCGGCGCCGGTTATCCGGGCGTGGCTTCGATGGACATTCTTGGCAACGTCGTGCCGTTTATCAAAAACGAAGAAGAGAAGATGCAGGCGGAGACGCTGAAACTCCTCGGCCGCCTTAACGGCACCGTCGTCGAGCCGCTGCCGGCGAAGATGACGGCACACTGCAATCGCGTTCCGGTGGAAGACGGCCACACCGAGAGCGTCAGCATCAAGCTGAGCCGCAAGGCGACTCGCGAAGAGCTGATCGCTGCGTGGGCGGAGTTCACGCCGCTGCGAGGCCGCGATCTTCCCACCGCTCCGGCGCAGCCTGTTGAATTCCTCCCGCAGGAAGATCGCCCGCAGCCTCGGCTCGATCGCATGCGCGGCAACGGGATGGCGGCCAGCGTGGGACGCCTGCGTCCGTGCACGCTGCTTGACTGGAAGTTCACCGTGCTTTCGCACAACACGATTCGCGGCGCGGCGGGCGCGGCCCTGCTGAATGCGGAACTGCTGGTCTCGCTCGGAAAGCTCGAGCCCGCCAGGCTCGACCGGGTGACTGCAAGCGTATGAACCGGCTCGTGGTGATGAAGTTCGGCGGGACTTCCGTCGAGGACGCAAGCGCGATTCTGCGGACCGCAGGCATCGTGGCCGGGCGCGTGAAGAAAGGCGTGAGGCCGGTGGTTGTGGTCAGCGCCATGGCCAGAGTCACGGACCTGCTCATCTCGGCAGCAAACACGGCCGCGCACGGCGACCGGGCCAGCGCGCTGGCGATTACGGAACGCCTCCGCATTCGACACAAAGACGCGGCCTGCCAGCTCGCCGCAAGGTCCTGTGGCCAGGATCAGCCCACTCCGCAGGATCCGGAACTGCTTGCGACGCATCGCTGGATGGACGCGGAGTTCGATGGGCTCGACGAGATTCTCCGCGGCCTGGCGATCGTCGGCGAACTAACGCCGCGCATCTCGGACATGGTGGTTTCATACGGCGAACGCATCTCCAGCCGCATGATTGCTGAGGCATTCCTGCGCGGCGGGATTAGCGCGGTTCATGTTGACGCGCGGCAGTGCATCATTACGGACGCGCAGTACGGAAAGGCGATTCCGCAGGATGCCGCGATCGAACAGCGCCTGAAGCAGCACGTACTGCCGCACCTGAATGATGGGCGCGTGCCGGTGATGGGCGGCTTCATCGGCTCGACCGAACAGGGTGTGACCACGACTCTGGGCCGCGGGGGCTCCGACTTCACGGCAGCGATCATCGGCGGCGGCATCGATGCGGCGGCAATCGAGATCTGGACGGACGTAGATGGCATCATGACTGCCGACCCTCGGGTCTGTCCCGACGCGCTGCGCGTTCGGTCCATCAGCTTTGAAGAAGCGGCCGAACTGGCCTATTTCGGCGCAAAGGTGCTGCATCCGGCCACGATCCTGCCGGCGGTGCGCAAGAACATCCCGGTTTTCGTTCTCAACTCGCGCAATCCGGACAACGAAGGCACGCGTATCACTGCGCTCGCGCCGCATTGCCGCAGCCCGTTCAAGTCGATTGCGGTCAAGAAGCGGCTGACGATCATGGATATCGTCGCCAGCCGCATGCTCATGTCG
>DATGJK010000593.1:0-9310 GCA_035295245.1 Acidobacteriaceae bacterium | reverse complement strand
TACATCTGCCAGCCGCCTCCGTCCTCCACCTTGCTCTCATGCACGTCGGCGAGCACGCCGATCACGCGCGCTTCCGCGCCTCCTGCGATGGCGGCGCGACCGAGTGGGTCCTGCGCCGGCCACAATGCGCGCGCGACCGTTTCGTTGATGATGACCGTCGGGGTCTTGTCGTCCCAGCTGAAATCGCGGCCCTCAACGAGGCGCATCCCGATGGCGCTCAGGTATCCAGGCGAAACGATAAAGACGAAGGTGCCCTGCAACTGGCCCGGCCGATACTCCACTCCCTTCGCGTGAATTCCCCAACTCCGGTTGCGGCTGAGCGGCAGGTTATCAGTAATGCCGGCCTTCTCGACGCCCGGAATCAGCCGTGTGCGGCGGATAATCTCCTCCCACTGAGCGACGCGCGCTTCGCTTTTCTGCCCCTCGTTAAAGTCCAGGCTGATCGTTGCAGCGTGTGATGGCTCGAAGCCCAGATCGACATCGAGCAAATGCACGAAGCTCCGCAGCAGCAGCCCTGCCCCAACCAGCAACACAAAGGCGAGAGCGATTTCAGAAACCACCAGCATCGATCGCAGTCCTTCATGCCGGCGTCCCTCGCTCATTCCTGGCCCGGAGTCGCGAATGGCTTCCTGCAGGTTGCCGGCGGAGATGCGCAGCGCCGGAAGAGTTCCGAACAGGAACGCAGCCGCTATGGCAATGCCCACCGTCCAGCCGGCGGCCGCCCCATCCAGCTGTACGCGGTCCAGAAGCGGCAAAGCAATGGATGACTGATGGGCGAGGAATGCCGTCACGGCCCAGGCGATGCCCAGCCCCAGCACCGCGCCTGCTCCCGAAAGGATCAGAGTTTCGGTCAGCAGTTGCCGGACCAGCCGCCCCCGGCCTGCGCCCAGCACCCGGCGCATCGCCAGTTCCTTACCGCGCGCTGCCGCACGCGCGAGCATCAGGTTCGAGAGATTGACGCACACAATGAGCAGGATCATGCCCACCGCGATCCACAGAACCTCCAGCGAGCGCCGCAGCTTGCCGCTCACGTACTCCTTCATCGGGATCAGGCGGCCCGTGTAATTCGGCTTCCACTCCGGATGTTTCAAATTGGCGTCCAGTTTGGGAAAGAGCTGATTGGCTTCCTGCTGCGCCGCATCCAGCGTCACACCCGGATTGAGCCGTCCCATGAGCGCCAAATCGTTACCGTCATTCTCAAAATCGGACATGACGTAGGGCGAAAAGACATCGACGCGAGCGCCGGGAGAAAACACCGAGCCGAAATCGAAGGTCCTTGGCAGGACACCGATCACCGTCACGTCTGTTCCACTGAAATTGACGGTCCTGCCCACGATCGTGCGATCGCCGTCGAACTGCCGCTTCCAGAACGGGTAGCTCAGCAGCGCCGTGGGCCGGCTGCCGTGCAGGGATTCTTCCGGCAGAAAAAGCCGCCCCATCATCGGCTGGACGCCGAGCGTCTGAAAGAAATTTCCCATGACGAGAATGCCGGTCACGGGCACCGGAACAGCATTGCCCACCAGCTTGAGATTGTTGGGACCGGTAAAAGCGAAGTATCCCGTTACCTGCTGGAAGGCGCGCGTGCGCTCCTCGAACTCCTGCGTTGCATCGGCGGAGTAGGTGCGGCACGATTCGCCGCACGGCGGATCCACCGTGGTAATTCGGATCAGACGTTCAGGCTCAGGAAACGGCAGCGGCCGCAGCAGAATCGTATTCACCACGCTGAAGACCGCGACATTGGCTCCAATGCCCAGCGCCAGGATCAGCACCGCGACTACGGCGAAGGCCCGATCCCTGCGAAGCGTGCGCAGCGTGTAGCGCACATCCTGTCCGAGCACATCGAGAAACGGCAGCCCCCGCGCGGCCCGCTGTTCTTCGCGCGCCTGCTGCACGCCGCCAAAGCGTACCAGCGCCTGGCGCCGCGCCTCTTCAGGCGTCATCCCGCTGCGAATGTTCTCTTCGATGGCCATCTCGAGATGCGCCGCCATCTCCGCGTCCAGCTCGCGATCCATCGATTCCCTGCGGAAGAACGCCCGCGTCCGGTTCCACCATTCGCTTCGCATCGTTGGTCTGCCTCTTCACTGGAGTTAGGGCCCACTGCCTGCGACTGCTATTCGCCTTTCGGTTCCATCGCCAGCACGCGCCCCATCACCGCGGAGAGTCGCCGCCAGTGCGTGGCATCTTCGGCCATCTGCTTCCGGCCGCGGGCGGTAATCCGGTAGAACTTCGCCTTGCGGTTGTTCTCCGAAACGCCCCATTTCCCATCGATCCAGCCCCGCTGCTGGAGCCGTACCAGCGACGCATAGATCGTCCCCTGATTGAGCAGCACTTCATTGCCGCTCACCTGCTCAATGCGCCGCGCGATGCCATAGCCGTGCTGCTCGCCCATCGCCGCCAGCGTCTGCAGCACCATTAGATCCAGCGTCCCCTGCAGCAAATCGAGTCTTGGATCGGTCATTTCGTCTCCTGTGCGGTGGCCACAGCAGTATGACACAAAACCTGTGGTCGTACCACAGGTGCGAGCACAGCATCGCGAGGTAGAGATGTTCATCCAGACTCCCGATCGCCTCGCGCTCAGCCCCCCGACCTTTTACCCTGTTAATTGTCATGAGCGCTGGCCCTGACTGTCGCGTCTACATCCAGGAAGGCTTCCGCTGGGACGAACAGCAGGCCTACCTGTTCGATATCGATGGAACGCTGCTCCGCCATCGCGACCGCATCCACTTCGACGCGTTCTTTGAGAGCGTGCGCGCCGTGATGGGCCGCGACCTGGCGCTCGACGGGGTGATACTCGCCGGCAATACCGACCCTGGCATCCTGCGCGATGCGTTTCGCCTGGCCAGTGTCGAGGAGTCCGAATGGCGTCCGCATCGCGACGACGTTCTGCAGACCATGTGCGCGCGCGTGGCGGCTCGCCGATCGGAGCTGCTCCCCACCATCATGCCGGGCGTAGAAGCCACTCTGGCGCATTTGGAGCGCAAAGGCGCGCTGCTGGGCCTGGCTACCGGCAACGTGGAGAAAATCGGCTGGCTCAAGGTGGAGAATGCCGGGCTGCACAGCTGGTTTTCCTTTGGCGGCTTCAGCGATCAGTTCGAGGATCGCGCCGACATGATCGCGCACGCGGCCGCCCAGGCACGTGCCATCCTGCGCTCGGAATCCGGAAGGGAGCCGGGGCGACTGGAAACGATCTGCGTGGTGGGCGATACTCCTTTTGATATCGATGCCGCGCGCGCCAATGGTCTGCCGGCCATTACAGTAGCAACGGGGCGCTATTCTTTCGACGACCTCATGCAACATCAACCGGAAGTGTGCACGACTACGTTGCAGGCGCTGCTGGACAGCACACGCGAAGGAATCCATGCGTCGTAGGGCGCTGCTCGTGCTGCCGCTGATGCTCGCGTCCTCCCTGGCCGCGCAGCAAATGAACGAGCCTGCGGCCACGAGCACAGCTCCTGCTGCCAATGCTGCAGTCGAGCACTCTGCGAAGGAGCCACGCATCCCGAAGGACAAGCGGGATGCGGCGCAGAAGGATTACATGCAGGGCGCGCGGGCGCTCGCGAAGAACGATCCCCAGGCTGCGCTCGAAGCGTTCAATCGTGCCGCCGGACTCGATCCCGGTAACCGGCGCTACCGTTTCGCGGCGGAGATTGCCCAACAGCATGTCGTGCAAAGCCTCGTGCAGCAGGCGGACAAAGCCCGCATCATCGGGCATTACCAGAAGGCACGGGCGGCGATCACCCAGGCCTACCGGATCGACCCGACAGATCCAATGCTGGCGCAGCACCTCGACGAAGTAGCGGCCGACGAGCAGGCCGGCCAGCCCGTAATCCGGCTCGACGAGCCGCAGATCGACGGCCCGATTCGCCTGCAGCCGCAGCCGGGGCGCCACAGCTTTCACCTGAACACCAACGTCCGCGAAGCCATCCGCCAGGTAATGACTGCGTACGGCATCCAGGCGAACATCGACGATTCGGTGGGAGCTCAGTCGATCCGCTATGACGTGGACAACGTCGATTTTGCCGAAGCGGAGCGCACTCTGGCCCTGGCCACGAACAGCTTTTTCGTTCCCCTGGATGCGGGACGCGTGCTGTCTGCAAAAGATACAACGGAGAACCACCACAAGTTCGACCGCATGGGCCTGGAAACGCTCTACCTGCCGAGTATGCCCTCGCAGGATCTGAGCGAGATGGCCAACATGGTGAAAAATGTTTTCTACATGCAGACGGCAACCACCACACCCGGGCAGAGCGCGCTCACGGTGCGCGGCCCGGTGGGGGATCTGCCCGCGCTGAACGCAACCTTGAAGCATCTGGTGGAAGGACGCGGCGAATTGCAGCTTGATGTGCGCCTGTACGAAGTGGATCGCACGAAGGCCCGCAACCTGGGCGCCATCCTGCCGAACCAGACGACGGTCTTCAACGTGTACTCCGAGGCAACGCAAATCCTGCAGCAAAACTCCAGCCTGGTGCAGCAGATCATCTCCAGCGGGCTGGCTGCGCCGGGCGACTGGGAGGCCATTCTGGCCATCCTGGTGGCCTCGGGACAGCTCAGCAACACAATTTTCAATAATCCCATTGCTGTGTTCGGCGGCGGACTCACATTGACCGGCGTGGAGATCCCCGGCGGCGCGTCGCTGAATATGCAGCTCAACTCCACCGACGTGCATGCCATCGATCAGGTCCAGTTGCGCGTCTCCGACGGTCAGCAGGGAGTGATCAAGATTGGCGAACGCTATCCCATCGAAACGTCCAGCTATTCGAGCCTCTCAGGAACGGGGCTGAACATTCCCGGCCTGTCGACGGCGGGCATCTCCAACACGCTGTCGAATCTGGGCGTGAACCTTTCGGCGCTGCAATCCGCGGCCACAGAATCCATCCCTCAGGTGCAGTATCAGGACATCGGGCTCACCCTGGACGTGACGCCGCATTTTCAGGGAAGGAACAGGATCTCGCTGAAATTCGATCTGAAGCTGAACGCGCTGCAGGGCGCGTCGCTCAATAGCCTCCCCGTCCTGAATAACCGGGAATACGCAACCATCGCTTCAATGGAAGTGGGACAAAGCGCCCTGCTGATGAGCTCTCTGTCCCGGCAGGAATCGGAGGCCCTGACCGGGTACCCAGGCCTTTCCGACTTGCCGGGATTCGAGGCGTTCACCAACCAGGACAGCAACTTCGACTATTCCGAGCTGGCTATTGTGATTACGCCGCACCTGGTCCGTCCAACACCGAGAGAGTTCGCGGGCCAGATGGTCCTGCTGCCCCATGAACCGTGACCGTCGTCACTTCTGATCGTCGCCCGGTCCATTAGAGTCACCCTTGTGAACGATCGCTCCCACCTCCGCATGCTGCGCCTGCTCACCCTGGCTCTGGTCGCGGTATGGATGGTGACGGTGACCGCCGCGGGTGCCGCGGTGGTCCCCGCTATGCATTGTCCGGCAGCCCACATGCCCTGTTGCCCGCCCTCTCAGAACGGGACGGCGCAGTGCATGGCTTCGGAATGCATCGAGCAGGTTCCGCAAAAGGCGGAAGCACGGCTCGATGTGCAGGTGCAGGCGGTTCGGCTGGGGGCGCCGATCGAGCAAGGGGCAACCCAGCCCTCCCCTGAGCTCCCGCGCGAACTTCACTCCGGCCTGCGCTTTCATGCCACGGTGTTTCGGCTGAAAGACGACCTTCGGATCTAGACCTTTCCGTGTCTCTCGCTTCCCTGCGCCTCGGCGCATGCGATGAACCTAAACACGGAAAGGAAATCTGCAATGAAAACGAAACTGATGGCCCTGTTGTCCGCTTCCCTTCTCTCCATGAGCGCCTTCGCAGCTGTGGGCGCGGCCTGCTGCACGAAGTCCAACGACTGCTGCCCGGGAGGAAGCTGCTGCAAGCCCGCCGCTGCATGCTGCCACCAAAACCCCTCCTGCTGCGCGAGCGGCGACTGCTGCGACCATAAATAAACCGGCTCGGCACTTCGCGTTCCGCTCCAGGGCGGACGCGAAGTGCCCCTGAATCGCGTACCCTGATCGCATGCGCATCGGGGTCATTTCCGACACTCACGGATTGCTGCGGCCCGAAGCGTTAGCGGCGCTGCGCGGCTCCGAACACATCCTGCATGCGGGCGATGTCGGCGACGCCGCGATCCTCGATGCATTGCGGGCCATTGCTCCGGTGACGGCGATCCGCGGCAATGTGGATTTATCCGGCGCCTGCGCCCGCTTACCCGCAACGGAGCTGGTGCAGCTCGCGGGGCGCAGCATCTACATGCTGCACGACCGCAATGCGCTTGATCTGGATCCGGTTGGGGCTGGCATTTCTGTGGTGGTCAGCGGCCACTCGCATCATCCCACGATCCAATGGCACAAAGGGATTCTCTATTTCAATCCCGGCAGTGCCGGACCCCGGCGTTTCTCGCTGCCGGTTTCGCTAGGCTTTCTGACGATTACTCAGGCCGGCGTCGAGCCGCGACTGCAGGAGGTCGTCACGCAGTGACACTCAAGACCGAATGCGCGGATTGATGACCATGTACATGACATCGGTCGCCAGGTTCACCAGCACGTAGGTGAGCCCGACGGCGAGGATGCAGCCCTGCAGCAGCGGGTAATCGCGGTTCTCGATCGCGGACACGGTAAGGCGTCCGATGCCAGGCCAGCTGAATATCTTCTCGGTCACGATGGCTCCGGCGAGCAGCGCTCCGAACTGCAGGCCGATCAGCGTGAGCACGGGAATCATCGCGTTGCGCAGCGCGTGCTTGTAGACCACGATGCGCTCCGGCAGTCCTTTGGCGCGCGCGGTGCGGATGTAATCCTGGCCCAACTCCTCGAGCATCGACGTGCGGACCATCCGTGTGAGGATGGCCGCCAGCGCACTGCCCATGGTGACGGCAGGCAGCACCAGATGCGCTACATCCCCTGCGCCGCTGACGGGGAGCCATCCGAGTTTGATGGAGACGAGAACGATCAGGATCGGCCCCAGCGCGAAGGGCGGGAACGAGAGCCCGAGCAGGCTGACAACGCCAACCACGTGGTCCTGACCGCGCCCGCGATGCAGCGCCGCGGCGATGCCGGCGGGAATAGCGAGGAGCAGCGCAACGAAGAGCGCAGCCGCCGTCAGTTCCACGGTAAAGGGATAGCGCGTGAGCACGAGGTGTGTAACGGTGTCGTTGAGCCGGATCGACTGGCCGAGATTGCCGTGCAGCACGCCGCGCCAGTAGCGGATGTATTGCGTGCCGAGCGGCAGATCGAGGCCATACGCGTGGCGCAGGGCGGCAATGTCGGCGGGACGCGCCCCCTCCCCAAGCATCTGCTCAATGGGATCGCCGGGCACGATGTGGATGAGCAGAAACACGATCGAGACGACCAGCCACAGCACCGGCAACGTCCAGGCCAGGCGCATGAGCAGGGATTTGAAGAGACGCTTCATTCGTGCATCTTCTCTGCGGGCTGCAGTTGCTCGATGCGAATTTTACTGATGCGGCGCCCGCTCATCTCGAGCACCGTCAACCGGCGGCCGTCGTAGTCAATGCTTTCGCCGCTCTCGGGAATATGCCCCAGTCGCGTAAGAATGAAGCCCGCGAGGGTTTCAATCCCTCCTTCGCGGGGCAGGTGCCAGCGCATCTGCGTTTCCAGGTCGCGCAGGCTGACGCTGCCGTCGAGCACCATCCCGCCGGCGGCGGCGGTCATCACGTTGCGGGCAGCCACGTCGAATTCGTCCTCCAGTTCGCCGACCACCTGCTCGAGCGCGTCTTCCACCGTGACCAGGCCGACGGTTGAGCCGAACTCATCGACGACGATGGCCATGTGCCTGCGGCGCTGCTGAAATTCATGCAGCAGATCGAGAACGGGCTTGGTCTCCGGCACGACCAGCACTTCGCGCATGACCTGGCGGAGGCGCATGTCGCTGAAAGGCACCTCAGCGAATTTCGTCTTCGCCGAAGCCCGGAAGTGCATCAGGCGGCTGATGTCCTTGGAGTAGACAATGCCGATGATGAACTCCGGACCCCGCGCCGGATCGTAAACAGGGACGCGCGAGTGCTGTTCCTCGACGATGCGGGCGCTGGCCTCTTCGACCAGCATGTCAGCCGGGAGCGAGAAGATGCGCTGCCGCGGCGTCATGATCTCGCGCGTGACGATCTCATCAATTTCCACCGCGCGATGGATCAGCGCCTCCTGGTATTCGGGCAGCATGCCCATGCGCCGCGCCGCTGTGGCCATCAGCTTCAGCTCTTCGGGCGAGTGGACGCTGCCTTCCGGCGTGAGCTGCGCGCCAAACAGCCGCAGCACCAGCGAAGCGGAGACGTTCATGAGCCGCACCACGGGCCGGGCCAGGTCGATGAAGAGATCCATGGGGGCCGCAATCGCGACCGCCATCTGATCGGCGCGGCGCAGGGCCAGAGCTTTCGGCACCAGTTCGCCAAGCAGGACCTCGAAATAGGTGATGAAGGCAAAGGCCAGCGGCACGGCAGTCAAATGCGCGTAGAGATGTGCGTGCGGCAGGCCGCGCATCCAGAATTCGAAGACCCCCGCGATGGCGGGTTCGCCCATCCATCCAAGCGCGAGGCTGCAGATGGTCACGCCGATCTGGACCGCGGGAAGAAAGTCGCCAAGGTTCTCCTGCAGGCGGCGCACGATGCGGGCTCCCGGGCGGCGCTCGGCAATGAGCTGCTCGATACGCGTCTCGCGCACGCTGACCACGGCAAACTCGGCCGCGACAAAGAAAGCGTTCGCGAGAATCAGCACGACGATAGCGACGCCGTGGAAGAGGAGAAACTGCGACATTTGGGAATCAGGGTACAGGATTCAGCGTACAGGGTACAGACCCCATCGCGCCGAACCCTTGCCAATCGGCAAAGCTATTTGTTGCCTGAGTCGGTGCTGCGAATGAACGCCGCGACGCGATCGTGAAGCTGCTTCAGGCACTCCGCTTTCACGTAGACCATATGGCCGGACTCATACCACGCGTACTCAATGTTGCCGGCCAGCTTCTCCGGGATGGGCAGGTGTTTTTCCTCGTACTGCGCGGCGTAGAACGGAGTCGCCAGGTCGTAGTAGCCTCCGTTGACCAGCACCTTCAGCTGCGGATTCGTGATCATCGCGGTGGCGAGATCGCGGCTCACGTTCACGTACTCGGTGTTGCCGTTGTGCTTCATGTCCCACTCATGCCCGCCGAAATCGGCCTCGGGCAGATAGGTCTGTCCGGTACCGTACTTCAGCGTGCCGCGAACGTACTCGTTGAAGAGCGAAACATAGGCTGATGAGATCGCCGAGCTTTGCGGATCGTAGGCAGCTTCCTCGCCGAGCGGGTCAATCGAGGGACTCGAGAATCGG
>DATGJK010000592.1:0-5490 GCA_035295245.1 Acidobacteriaceae bacterium | reverse complement strand
CGTCTTCGCCGCGCAGGCGCGCATTGTTCTTCAGCAGTCGATATTCCCAGGGAAGGCCGTTCTGCGGATCAATCGCGACCTCCATCTCCGCCGAACGCAGCATGATGAGGTGCGCCGAAGGCGTGCGCTCCGCCGCGCTGGAGGCGGACGCCTCCTGGGCAACGCAATTCGCGCGCAGCAGATCTGGACGAGCCGCAGCTGCCACGCTCGCCGCGCTCCACTTCAGGAAATGCCTGCGGGGAAAGAGCTCCTTCTCGTTCTGCATCCGATCATTTCTCCACGTCGAGACGCTTTACAAAACGGAAGTTTCATTTCCGCGGAGGATTGCCGTCAATAACGTGAGATCGCGCGCATCCCGGAATGCGGTAGGAAAATTGCATTATTTGAGATGTCCCGCGCACCCCAACAGCGGACGCAAAGCTGCGGCCCCGCTCAGGCGCGCCGGGCTTTACGGCTGCGCGGTGGCCGTTCGTGCTCCGGACGGGCCTCTTTGTAACCCAGGCTGCGCGAGATCCTGGCCGCGGCCCCAGTCACCAGCCCGGCGATCGTGGGAATGCGATTGTGGCCCATGCGCGTGACCGGCCCGGCCACGCTGATGCTGGCGGCGATCAGCCCGGAGGAGTCGAAAATGGGCGCGGCCACGCAGCATGCGCCGGTCTCCACCTCTTCGTTGTCCACCGCATACCCTCTTCGCTGGATACGGCCGAGTTCGGCCAGCAACTCAGACGGCTGCGTGATGCTGTGGGGCGTCCGCTTTTCGAATTTGCAGTGAGCCAGCAGTTCGTCGCGTGTGGCGGGAGGCAGCCAGGCGAGAACGGCTTTGCCCAGAGCCGTGCAGTTGATCGCCCGGCGCATGCCCTTTTGCGAAGAGAGCCGGAAGTGATGCGGGCTTTCCAGCACATCGATATAGAGCACCTCGGTTCCGTCCAGCGCGCCAAGGTTCACGGTCTCATCCGTTTCGCGCCACAGGTCCTCCATGACCGGACGGCTGAGGCGGGAGATGGTCGCCTGGTAGGTGCTGTTCGCGCCCAGGTGCACCAGTCGCGGACCGATCAGGTAAGCCCCGGTCAGGTCGCGCACCAGATAGCCTGCCCGTTCCAGATGCGCCAGAAACCGGTAGGCGGTGCTCTTGTTCAGGCCCGTCTGATCGGCAATGTTCCGTAGCTGCAAACCACCGGGCGCCCGGTCGAGCAACTCAAAAATGGATAAGACCTTGGTCAGAACGCCTACAGGAGCGGCGCCAGAGCGGCGCAACCGTCCCGTCTTCAGCTCTGCATGTTGAACCCCTGCCATGAAAGCCCCTTCGCTGCAGACGCATTGTCGGCCAGTGAATCCATAACCCCGGAGTTCTTCCCAGGACCCCTGGTCGACAGAAGCGGAGCGCGGCCAAATCCTAAATGGAAAGCCCCAGAACGGGCAATGGGAACGATCTTGCGCGTCTCCGAAACCCCGCTTCACGAATTCTGCATCCGTCCCACATAGTGAAACAGAGGTTTCACTACGGCTTGACCGTCGTTCATTCCTGCGCCTAGGTTTTAGCCGTAGCAGGGCTCCCCAGCCGCCTTGTCCCGATTGCCCAGACAGGGCGAGCATCCGTCCCATACAGGACGCCCGGAGTTTCTTAGGAGGCACATCCCATGCATGTAAATAAGATTTGGTGGATCGCTGTTCTCGCATCTGCTCTCGCTGCTCTTCCCCTTGCGGCACAACAATCCACGGCAGGAGTCAACGGAACAATTTCGGATATCGAAGGACGCATCATTCCAGGCGCGGACGTCACCGTGACCAATACAGCGACCAATGTGACCTCGCGTGCCACCACGAACGGTTCCGGCTACTACGCCTTCGTGGACCTCACGCCGGGCGAGTACAGCATGACCGTCACGCATGCGGGCTTTCGCAAGCTCGTGCTGCCCCCGTTTCATCTGGTGGTGAACCAGACTCTGACCGAAAACGAAACTTTGAGCGTCGGCAGCACAAACCAGACGGTCACGGTGAATGCCGCCGCCGAAGACATCATGCTGCAGAATACCGGCTCGGAACTGGGCAACGTGATCGAGTCGAAAGAGATCCTCAACCTGCCGCTGAATGGGCGCAACTTCACGCAGCTTATGATCCTGTCCCCGGGCGTGACTCCGGTTTCAACGGCACAGGGTTCGGGCATCAGCACCACCGATGCGGGCATCACCGCCATTCCCGGGACGGCTTTCTATAAACCGTCGTTCTTTGGCCAGCAGAATCGCGAGACCTTCTACCTGATGGACGGAATCGTGAATACCGATCTGCGCGGCGCGGTCTACGGCTTTCTGCCCATCATCGACGCGATGCAGGAGTTCAAGATGCAGTCGCACATGGATCAGGCGGAGTACGGACTGGTGACGGGAGGCGTTGTGAACATGCTGTCGCGCTCCGGGACGAATCAGTTTCACGGCGCCGCATGGGAATTCCTGCGCAACAATATCTTCGACGCACGCGACACCTTCTCTGACGTGACAGGAGGGCGTGCGACTGCCCCGGGACACTACACGCAGAACCAGTTTGGCGGGGCTCTGGGCGGACCCGTCTGGAAGAAGAAAGCATTCTTCTACGGCGCGTACGAGGGCTGGCGTTACAGCCGCCCGGCGCTTTCTCAGACGCTGGTGCCGACCTCCCAGGAACTGAGCGGCGATTTTTCCAGCGTGGCGTCGTCCTACTACCAGCACCAGTTTTATAACCCGTACTCCACAACGTGCTCCGGCGGGAAATGCACGGTTCAACCCTTTAAATGCGACGCCAGCGGAACCCCGATCGCTCCCGCCGCCAACGGCACGCAGACCGGCGGAACGCCGTGCATGAAAATTCCGTCGACGATGATCAACCCGGTGATGCAGGCCTACATGAAGGCGTATTACCTGCCGCCGAATTCCGTCGGCAATGAGCCGGCGGGCTACAACTTCATCGAGCGCCGGGGGCACATTGACAACGACAACGGTTACCAGGTCCGCATCGATGTCCACAACAGCGACAGGAACTTTGGCTTTGGCCGTATCAGCCAGATGTGGGTCTATGACACTTCGCCTGTCAACGGAACCATCGACGCGAACGTCTCGAATTACCACGCCTACAATTTTGGCGGCGGTTACACGCACGTGTTCGGTCCGAGCCTGATTCTCGATGTGCGCGGCGGCGCCATGCTCAAGCCCTATTCGTTTCGCCAGGCGGCAGCTCCCGACGGCTATACAGCAGCAGGCACCGCCGGATTCAAAAATCTGGGCCAGTACGGCGGCATGTTTATCAACCTGGGCGGACCCTACGCGACCGGCAACGCGGGCAATGACGGCACGCGCGAACGCGGCAATCCGGTCGTGAATGGCGGCGGAAGCCTTACATGGATCAAGGGCAAGCACACCATGAAGGCCGGCGTGGATTACCTCTACCAAAACCGCCTGCAGCGCAATCTGTACCAGCAATTTACGTTCAGCGATTCGACAACCAGCAACATCAACGCATCGAAGACAGGAAATTCTCTGGCATCGGCACTGCTCGGGTTGCCGGCGACCTTCACCGCGCAAACTCCACAATTGTCCGAAGTCTTCTTCAGCATGAGTCTCTGGTCGGGTTACGTTCAGGACTCATGGAAAGCGCGGCCGAATCTCACGATCAACTACGGCCTGCGGTATGACTATGTGCCGCGCATTCACATGCTGGATGGTCGTCTCTCCAACATCCTGGACATTCCCCACCAGCAATACATCATCCAGAAGCAGGTTGACGCATGTCCTGCATCGGGCTTTGCGAACCCCTGCATTCCCGGCGGAATTGCCGCGGTTTCCCATAACCAGAACATCGTGTTCAAGGACGGAACGCCGCAGTCTGGTCCGCCGATCAGCGACAATTTCGGGCCGCGCCTCGGATTTGCGTGGCAAGTCGACAAGAAGACCGTGTTCAATGGTGGCGCCGGCATCCTGTACGACACGATCACGGCCCGCAGCCAGTGGGCGCAGAACAATATTGAGGGCCCGACCTGGCCGTGGACCATCGGCATTTCAAGCCAGCAGGCAAACTTCTCCCAGAACGGCGTGTGGGAAGGCGGCCCAGGCAATCCGCTTACAGTTGTCACCAGCCTTGAGGGCAATTTCCCCAACCCTGTCATCGCGGCGAATCCCTGGCTGACGACCGGCGGCGGATACGTCACACAGCCCGGCTATAAAGACCAGCGCGCGGTGGAGTACAACCTGCAAATGCAGCGGCAGCTTGGTCCGACCATGCTCTTCAGCCTGGGTTACGCCGGATCGAAGAGCACGCGCCTCGACTACACCGGCTTCGCCAACGCCGCGCAGCATGCCTCCCCGCCGGGAACTCCGCTGACAACGATTGACACCTATAAATACATGCCGTGGATGGCGCCAGGCTGGCACTACTCCATCGACACCGGATATGGCTACTACAACGCCTTGCTGGGGCAGTTCCAGAAGCGCTTCTCGAACAACTGGAACACCATCGTCTCGTACACCTGGTCGAAATCGACGGACAACAGCAGCGGCTGGTTCAACGCGGAGAACGGCAGCGGCGGCGGATCGGTCGTGCAGAGCTTCTTCCTGCCGAGAAACGCTTATGGCGTTTCCTCGTATGACCTCACGCACAACTTCAGCTGGAGTACGGTGTATCAGCTTCCTTTTGGCAGGAACCAGCGCTGGGCGCAGAAGGGTCCGCTGTCGTACGTTATCGGCGGCTGGACCGCCAACTACGTCTTTCAGGCGCATTCTGGCCAGCCGTACAACCTGAACGTCGGTGGAGATCCGGCCAACATCTCCGGAGATAACGGCTCGATCACGTCATACTCACGGCCAAACGTGATCAGCGATCCGATGCAGGGAAGCTGCGGATCAACACCGATCGGGCATCGCGGCGCGAACGGCTTCTGCGAATTCAACCCGAGCGCCTTCACGATTCCCTCAGGCGACTTCGGCAATCTCGGCAAGATGCCGTTTCGCAGGCCCTATTTCAACAACCTCGACTTCTCCCTTGTGAAGGTGACGCCACTCTATGAGGATGTAAGTCTTGAGTTGCGCGCCGAATCTTTCAACACTTACAACGCAATGATCATGGGCGCACCGGGTACCACGATCGGAAACTCGTCAGCGGGCCTGGCGAACGGAATCGACAGTACGCCGCGCGAGCTGCAGTTCGCGGCGAAAATTACGTTCTAGCGATCAGCGCAGGAGACGGCGCAGCCATTTCGAAGAGAAACGGCGCGCCTCTTCTGTGCCCAGCGAGGGGATCGGTTTGGATCGGGATCAGACACTGGCAACGGCTCGGCAGCGGCTGTTTACGCGCCGGCAGACGCTCTCCGCGATGGCTGCTTCGGCCGGAATGGGGATCGTCGGTGCAACAACAGCCGCCGCACAAAGCCAGGGCACGCACGAAGGCCGGCAAAATCACAACGACCGTGGCGCGCGCATTTACAACGTGCGCGACTATGGCGCGAAAGGCGATGGCACGAGCCTCGAT
>DATGJK010000591.1:0-8399 GCA_035295245.1 Acidobacteriaceae bacterium | reverse complement strand
TTGCGCTCGAAGTCGCCAACAATGGGGATGGAGCCACCGGAGCGGATGAACACCGTGTCCTTGTTCCAGACCTTCTTCATGGCGCGGGTGGCCGCGCGGATCCAGGGATTGTCGGTGGGAATGACCGAAGGCTCGCCGGAGTGGATCAGCCGCACCTCGACGGAAACGCCTTCGGGGCGGAGGGTCTGCACGTAGTCGTTGAATTGTCGGAAGGCGATCTCCGGCTTCATGCTGGGCACGAGGCGCATGGATATCTTTGCCGTGGCCTTAGCGGGGATGACGGTTTTGGCGCCTGCGCCGGTGAATCCACCGACGATGCCATGGACGTCGAGCGTGGGACGGGCCCAGGTGCGCTCAAGGACGGAGTAGCCCTGCTCGCCGACGAGCTTGGCAGACCCGACTTCGGATTTGCGGTACTCCTCCTCGTCAAACGGCAGCTTCTTCCAGGCTTTGAGTTCCTCGTCGGAGGGCTTGAGCACGGCATCGTAAAAACCCGGAATCAGGATGCGGCCGACGCGGTCTTTGAGAGCAGCGATGATCTGGGCGAGGGCCAGGAAGGGATTGGGCGCGGCGCCGCCATACATGCCGGAGTGCAGATCGGTTTTCGCGCCGCGGACTTCGACTTCGGTGTAGATCATGCCGCGCAGGCCAACGCAGAGGGTGGGCAGTTCGGGCGCGAACATCTCGGTGTCGGAGATGAGGGCGAAATCGGCTGTGAGGCGCTCCGGGTGCTCGCGGACAAAAGCGGCGATCTGTTCGCCCCCGACCTCTTCTTCGCCCTCGTAGATCACGCGGACGTTCAGGGGCAGCTTGCCGTCGCTGGTCTTCAGGACGGACTCGAGCGCCTTCAGCTGGGTGACGAGCTGGCCTTTGTCATCGACAGCGCCGCGCGCGTAGAGGTTCTGGTTGCGCTCGGTGGGCTCGAAGGGAGGCGTGATCCACTCGTCGAGAGGGTCGGGCGGCTGGACATCGTAATGGGCATAGCAGAGGCAGGTGGGCTTGCCGGGCGCATGGCGCCAGTCGGCGTAGACCAGGGGATGCCCGGCCCCACGGATGATCTCGACATGCTCCATGCCGATGCGACGAAGGTCGGCGGAGACCCACTCAGCGGCGGCTTCGACGTCTTTCTTGTGATCCGGGAGGGTGGAGACGGAGGGAATGCGGAGCAGGGCCTTCAGATCGTCGAGAAAACGCGAAGCATTCTCCCGCGCATACGCAACGGCGGCATCCATGAACAGCACCTCAGGCGGAGTGCAGACAGTTGAGTATACGGCAGGGTGGCGGGGCGGGAATTCGCGGCCCGGCCAAGCGGGGGTTTCTCTATACTGGTTGGGCGAACATGAGACCCTCAGAAGCGCTGGTGCGGCACCGCGAGCAGATTCGGCGGATTGTTTCTCAAAACCGAAGCTGCAATCCGCGTGTGTTTGGATCGGTCTTGCGCGGGCAGGACGAAGAAGGCAGCGATCTCGATCTGCTGGTGGATCCTATGCCGGAGACCAGTCTCATGGACGTTGCCCGGATTCAGGGTGACCTCCAGGAATTGCTGGGTGTCTCCGTCGACGTGTTGACGCCACTCAGCCTGCCTGAGTCGTACCGCAGCCGCGTACTGGCCGAGGCAGCGCCGGTATGAAACCGGACCCGACTCGTACGCCGGAGTTCCTCAGCCACATTCTGGAGGCGATTTCACGAATTCAGGCATATACCCGCGGGATGAGCAGTGCGGATTTCAATCGCGATGTGCTGGTGCAGGACGCGGTGATCCGGAACATCGAAATCATGGGAGAGGCAGCTCGCAACATCCTGACTTTTGATCCGTCGTTCGCGGCAGCCCATCCGGAGATACCGCTCCGGGACGTCTACCTTATGCGCAATCGCGTGGCTCACGGATACTTCAGCGTTGATGTCGCGATTGTTTGGAATGCGATCAGCTCGGAAATTTCCGGACTGCGGGAGCGCATCAACCGGGTTCTCGGTACAGGCTAAAACCGGTCTAGGCAGGGATCATGCGCGGCGGGGCGGGGCGGCGGCGCAGCATCGCAAAAAGCCCCAGCAGGATCAGGTGGGCCATCATGGCGCCGCAGCAGTCGAGGAGGACGTCGCGGGGACTGCTGGTCCGCCCGGGAAGGAAGCTTTGGTGCCACTCGTCCCAGCTGGCCAGCACCAGGGTGCAGAGCAGGGCCAGCAGTGCTGAGTCGCGAAAGCGCTCCAGCCAGGCGCGGCCGCGCTGACCCAGGGTGTAGCTCCAGCCGTAGAAGAAGGTCAGGCTGATCGAGCCATAGCCGCAGAAATGACCTGCCTTGCGGATGTAGTGGTGGATGACCTCCCAGCGGGCCGGTGTAACGGGTCCAAACAGATGGACCCAAATGGGATAGAGCCAGCGGCTGGTGTTCTCCGCGGACATGGTGACCGTTGATTCCCCGAGGATTACCGCAATCCCGACGAGGGCAGGAATCCAGTGGAGAAAGATTCGCATCCGAGAACTTCGCATTCGTCTCCGCAGATCAAGGGCCCAGCTGCAGCCATTATCAATTATATGGATATCGAAGAAAGCGGGAGGCGCAGCGGTTTTCTCGCCCTCTGCCCGTGATACAACAAACCGTGATCTCAACGTTTGGAACGAAAGAATGACCAGTCAGGAAAAGGTTCTCATCGTCGAAGATGAGCCGCATGCGCTATCCGGCCTGGCCGAGCTTGTCTCGGGATGGGGCTACCGGACGGAGACAGCGCGGGACGGTATCGAAGCGCTGGAAAAGGTGACCGCGTGGCAGCCGGGCATCATTGTCTCGGATTTGAAAATGCCGCGGATGGACGGGCTGGAGCTGCTGGCGCGTCTGGGCGAAAGCAGCGAAAAAGTAGCCGTCATCATGCTTACGGCCCAGGGCTCGATTGAAGCCGCCGTCGAGGCGATGAAGAACGGGGCCTACGATTTCATCCAGAAACCGGTCGATCCGACGCGGCTGCGGGCCATCCTGACCAACGCGGCGCGGCAGCGGGAGACCGACCGCGAGCTGGAAGTGACGCGGCGAAAGCTGCGCGAAACGGGCGTGCTCGGATCGCTGGTCGGCGCGTCGAAGAAGATGCAGGAGATTTTCACGCTGATCGAGCGGGTTGCGACCAGCAATGTGAGCGTGCTGATCACCGGAGACAGCGGAACCGGCAAGGAACTGGTGGCGCGGACGCTTCACGAGCTGAGCCCGCGCCGGACCAAGCCGTTTGTGGCGGTGAACTGCGCCGCGATTCCGGAAACGCTGATCGAGAGCGAGATTTTTGGGCACGAGAAGGGCGCCTTCACGGGAGCCATCGAGCGCCGGGCCGGCTGCTTCGAACTGGCCGAAGAAGGCACACTGCTGCTGGACGAGATTGGCGAGATGCCGGTGGCGACGCAGGCCAAGCTGCTGCGCGTGCTGGAAGACCGCAAGCTGCGGCGACTGGGCAGCAAGGTCGAGTCCCCGGTGGACGTGCGGGTGCTGGCCGCGACGAACAAGGATCCGGAGCAGGCGGTCGACGACGGACACCTGCGCGGGGACCTGTATTACCGCCTGAACGTCTTCAACATCCACATGCCTCCCCTGCGCGATCACAAGGAGGATATCCCCGCCATCGCGGAGGCCATGATCGCAGATATGAACGAGAAGCACGGGCGGCGGGTGACGGGGATGGACAGCGAGATGCTCGCGCGGCTGATGGCCCATGACTGGCCGGGGAATGTGCGCGAACTGCGCAACACCATCGAGCGCGCTATCGTACTGTGCGGCGAAGGGCAGCTGCAGCCGCGGCATCTGCCGCCGGGCTTCGGCACGCGCAGCACCCGACCTGCCAACGAGGTGCCCGCCAACGCGATTCAGCTGGAGGTGGGGGCCACGGTAGACGATGCCGAGCGAATGCTCATCTTCAAGACGCTGGAATCCACGCACAACAACAAGACCCGTGCCGCGGAAATTCTGGGCATCAGCCTGAAGACGTTGCACAATAAGCTCAGGGAGTACGGTACCGCTGCGACCACCGCCGGCGCGCTCGAGGATTAACACCGGCAGCTCAACGGATGTAATATCCCATTTGCTTTCCGGCCCCGTCGTCCCTCCGGCCCCTGCTGCACCTCGCTGTCTTTGCTGCCATGTGGTCTTCTATAACTGTGCTCGGATTGCGTGCCGTGCCGAGCGGTAAGGATCCATGCGGCTGAAGACCAAACTCGTCCTTGCGATCACCGGACTGGTTCTGGTGGTGGTGGTGGTCTTCTCGTGGATCTGGCTGAGTGAGCTGCTGCAGCAGCACATCGAGCAGTCGTTCACGGCAACGGACACGATGGCGCACCAGGTCGCGAATGACGTGACCCGCGCGCTGGACAGCGGACTGAGCGGCCGCCGCTTCAATCCAGGCGACCCGGCTGCCGTGCGGGCGGCGGTGGCGGACACGCTGCGGGAAAACCCGGACGTCAATTACCGGCTCAACTCCATCGTCGAGTACTCGCCGACGGTGCTCGACGTGGCCATCGCCGACCGTAACGGCCGCGCCCTGCTCAGCGCGCCGGACGCAAGCCAGCAGGATCAGGAGCTGCCGAAGCGGCCGGAGTTCGCGAGCCTGCGGAAGCAGTCGCTCATCACCACGCTGGGCATCGTGTTCGGACGGCCTCAGGTGTACAACGTGACGCTGGGCCTGGACCTGAACAACCAGCCGTTTCTCTCGATTCGCATCGGCATCCGCACCACGTTTCTGCAGAACGCGCTGCGGCCGTGGCTGAAGAAATCGCTGTGGTTCATCAGCCTGGCCATGCTGATCTCGATCGTGGTGGCGGCTCTGCTGGCGAATCTGGCGCTGCAGCCGATCGAGGAAATCAGCAAGCGGCTGGATACGCTGGCCGCGCAGGAAGCGCTGGCGGAGGAACAGACAACAGGCCCGCTGAACCCGCCGGAGCCAGTGGCGGAACCACCCGGAGCGCTGGCCGCCCTGACGGAGCCGATCCTGGGCCGCGGCGACGACGCGGTGGCGAAGGTCTCAGGAAAGATCGAGCGGCTGGGACAGCGTATCCGCAACGTGGAGGAGGTGTTCAGCGCGCTGCGCGAAAACCTCGACCAGATCCTCTCGAACCTGCAGGACGGGATGATCCTGTTCACCCGCGATTCGCGCGCGGTGCTGGTATCGAGTTCGGTGGAGCGATTCCTCAATATGAGCCGGGATCGCATGTTCGGCGCTGAAGTCCGGGATATCTTCGACCGAAACACGCGGCTGGGACGCATGGTGCGGGATGCGTTCGAGGGCGGCATGTCGATCGTGCAGGAAGAGGTGACGACGGAAACCGGGCGGCGGGTGGAAGTCTCGCTGGACTTTATCCACGACATGCACTCCCGGGACCGGCACGCGCTGGGAGCGCTGCTGACGTTTCACGATCTGGAATCGGTGCGCGAAATTGAGAGCGAGCTGGAAGTATCGCGGCGCATGGCGGCCATCGGCCGTCTAACCGCCGGCGTGGGACACGAAGTCAAAAATCCGATCAACGCCATCGTTGTGCATCTGGAGCTGCTGCGTAACAAGGTGCAGGCCGGGGATGATGCCCTGCGCCACCTCGATGTGATCCAGAGCGAGATCCGGCGGCTCGACCGCGTGGTGCAGACGCTGGTGGACTTCTCGCGGCCGGTGGAGCTGCGGCCCAGCGACTGCGATCTGCGCGAGATCGTCTCGAGCGTGCTGACGCTGGCTTCGGCGGAAATGGAAACGCACGGCATTCATGTGGAGAGCCGCGTGCCGGATCGCCCGGTGGTGTGCCGCGTGGATTCCGACCTGCTGAAGCAGGCGCTGCTCAACGTGGTGCTGAACGGCGCGCAGGCGATGACCGAGGGCGGGCAGCTGGATGTAATTCTGACGATCGGGCCCAAATGGGGTTCAATCCGGGTGCGCGATTTCGGGACCGGAATCCCGGATGAGATCCGGCCGCGCATTTTCGATCTGTACTTCACGACGAAGAAGGAAGGAAGCGGGATTGGGTTGGCCATGACTTACCGCATCCTGCAGATGCACCATGGCCAGATTGACGTAGAATCGAAGCCTGGGAGCGGAACCACATTTGTGCTGCGGCTCCCGCTAATTTCTGCCGGTTCGGGACAGCGTCTTACTCCGGGACTGCCGGACGACGCAGTCTCCGGCGAGCTTGCTCGCCAGAGTGGTGAGGCCCAACCAGAAAGGTCCGGACCATGAGATCCGGGTGGACGATTGCGACCCCGACATTGTTGCTCGTGGTGGTGACGGGCTGCAATCTCTGGCCGCACAAGGTCCAGCCTGTGCCGCAGGCTGCCACAGCGCCGTCCAGGCCTCCATCGCAAATGGCCGAGCTTATGCCGCCGATGCCGGACCTGCCTCCGCTGACGAACGAGCGGCCGATCCGGCTCGATGCTTCTGTTCCGCCGCCAGCGCCTCCGCCGGTTGCTGAGGAACATCCCAAACACACGCGACGCCACGCTCGCAGTGCCGCACCCGAGCCGGCACAGGACACGGCCAAGGCAGCCCCGCCGACGAATCCCAATCCGGAGGTCGCCAGCAGCGGGCAGCCGTCGGATGTATCGCCGATCGGGCAGATTGCGCCGAACAACAATGCCAATACGGCGGACCGGCAGGCGCTGACGGATCAGATCAACGCGACGGAAAAAACTCTGAACGAGCTGCATCGCTCGCTCGATTCCGATGAGCGCAAGACAGCGGAGCTGATTCGCGTGTATGTTGCGAAGGCGCGGCAGGCGCTGAAGACCGACGATCTGGATGGAGCGCGGAACTACGCGACCAAGGCGAAGATCCTGCTCGATGAGTTGACGAAGCCGTAGTCCAATCAGCCAGCAGCCAGTAGGCGGTTACCCTTGGCCTTGGCAACGACGTTATATATTCCCGCGATGGTTCGGTTCCGAACCGTGCGCGACCAGGGACGAAGATGCTCAGGGCTGACAGCCTCCTCAGTTTTTTGATTCCGGCGATGCTTTTGCTTTCGGGCGGGTGCGGGAGCCGAGTTGGGTTATCTGCTGTCAATGGCGGCGGCGCGAGTTCCGATGCGACCAGGTACGCGCAGAACGCAACGACTGCCGCGGCAGTCCTGCAGACGTGGTATTCGCAGAGTACCGGTCTTTACGCGTCGCCTTCGGGATGGTGGAACGCGGCGAATTCCATGACCGCGCTGGCGAATTACGCCAGAGTCACGGGAGATACCCGTTACAATTCCGTGCTCGCCAACACTTTCTCAGCAGCTCAGAAAGCGCACGCGAATTTTATCAACGAATACTACGACGATCAGCAATGGTGGGCGCTGGCATGGATCGATGCGTACGATGCGACAGGCAAAGCATCGTATTTGTCGATGGCGGAAACCATCTTTGCCAACGTTGCGGCGAACGGCTGGGATACGACCACCTGTGGCGGCGGAGTGTGGTGGAGCACGGCGAAGGCGTATAAGAACGCAATTCCCAATGAGCTGTTTCTAGAGCTCGCGGCGGCGCTGGCGAACCGGACTTCGGGAACGGCGTCGGCCGGGTATCTGAGCTGGGCACAGAAAGAATGGGCATGGTTCAAAGCGTCGGGGATGATCAACACGGAGAACCTGATCAACGACGGACTGAATTCGACGAATCCCACTGCATGCACCAACAACGGGCGCACCGCGTGGACGTATAACCAGGGCGTGATTCTGGGAGGCCTTGTGGAGTTGGCGCGCGCCGACCAGGATGCGACGCTGCTTCCGCAAGCGGAAGCGATCGCCGGCGCGGCGATATCGCGGCTGGCGGTGAACGGGATTCTGACGGAGCCGGGGAATCTCTCGGGAGGCGACGGGCCGCAGTTCAAGGGCATCTTCATGAGGAATCTGATGGAGCTGTACCAGGCGATTCCGGGCACAAGCGCACAGGCCGGGCAATACCGCAGCTTTGCAGAAGCCAACGCGCAGAGCATCTGGCGGAGCGATCGCAACAGCGGGAATGAACTGGGCGGGCTTTGGCAGGGCCCCTTCGATTCAGGCGACGCGACACGCCAAACTTCGGCGCTGGACGCGCTGATCGCGGCGGCGGCGATGCAATGAATTCAGTGGGTGGCGTGTTCCTCGGCGTTTGACAACGATAGCCCATGCGTTGCAGACATCAGCGATCCTGATCACCGCCGTCTCTTAATCGGCGGAAGAACTCTTCAACATCGAAGGGCAGGCCTTCTCGCTGAGCGGGCCCGATCCATTCCATGGGAATCGACGCCGTGGTACGGAAGACAGCATCTGAAACCTCTTGATCCCTGATCCAGGGAGCCATCTGCTCCGGCGCTACATGGTTGAGCACTGCAATCATGCTTATGCGATACCAGACGGCCCGTGCATTCGCTTCCGGGCCGCAGATGGCATTGGCTTCAAAACCGATAGAAACATGTTCGGGAACTCAGATCGG
>DATGJK010000590.1:0-5243 GCA_035295245.1 Acidobacteriaceae bacterium | reverse complement strand
GCTTTGGCACAGCATCGATCGCCGATTCGTCTCGTGGGGCGCAGCCGGCTGGCACATCGCGTTTGACGTGCTCGATCGCATGCTCAGCGGAAATCCCATCGGACGGCTCGCCGGGGCCGACGCGACGAGGGTCAATGCCTGGCAGCAACTCCGCGCGGAGTACGCCAGGCAATTTGGTAGTGAGGAGCCTGGTGGGACGGCTCAGTAGAATCACGATGGATGAGGAGGTCCCGTTGAACTGGAACAGATGGATTCGGCAGATCCACCGCTGGCTATCGATGGTCTTTACGCTCGCCATCGTCATCAACGGCGTGGCGGTGGCTCAGCACAAGTACACGAATGCGCTGGGCCTGCTGGCCGTGGCCCCGCTTGCGTTCCTCTTCCTCAGCGGCCTGTACCTGTTCGTGCTGCCCTATGTATCGAAGTTGCGCCGACGCACCGGATGAATGGTTCGCGGGGACGCAGCATTCAACCTGCGGCGCAAGGAAAAGGCGCTCGCCTCAGCGGTGTGCAGGAATGGCGGCGGGCAGTCCCATCCACTTGAAGATGGCCATGGCCGGGCACCAGTTTGTAAATGCAGACTGCAGCAGGTTCGCTCCGACAAACACTGTCAGCCAAAGCCAGTTGGGCGCAACCCAGTGCGCGAGAGCCAGCGATCCGAGAACCATGACGCCGGCCAGCAGACGAACAGCACGTTCGACGGTCATAATGCGACCTCCTGATGCTCCTGAGGAGCGGGTTGATGGATCTCCGCGGCGCGGCCCTGGAGCATGTAATAGAGCACCGGCACCGCAGGCCAGGACAGAAAGGTGGAGGCCACGCCGCCCGCAATCAGCGAGAGGCCGAGGCCCTGAAAGATGGGATCGGCAAGGATGACGCTGGCGCCGACGATGACGCCGGCAGCCGTGAGCAGCACAGGCCGCAGCCGCACGGCTCCGGCGTCGATGACGGCTTCGGCGAGCAGCATGCCTTCGCGGCGGCGAAGCTCGATGAAGTCGACCACGAGTATGGAGTTCCGCACGATAATGCCTGCACCGGCGATGAAACCGATCATCGACGTGGCGGTGAAGAACGCGCCGAGCACGGCGTGCGCCGGCAGGATGCCGACCAGCGTCAGCGGGATCGGAATCATGATGGCCAGTGGCACCGTGAACGAGCGGAACCAGCCAACGACCAGCACGTAGATCAGGATCAGCACGGCGGCGAAGGCGAGGCCGAGATCGCGAAAGACTTCGATTGTGATCTGCCACTCGCCATCCCACTTCATCGCATAGCGGTCTGTCGATTCCGGCTGTACGGAGTTGTAGCGCGCGAGCGAGTAGCCGCCGGGCAGACGCAGCTTGTCCAGCGCGTGATTCATCTTCAGAATCGCGTAGACGGGGCTCTCTTCCGCACCGGCGACGTCGCCGATGACATAAACGACGCGCTTCAGATTCTTGTGGTAGACGTCGGGAGTCAGCGTGGTGTGCTCGACACTCACCAGTTCGCGCAGTGAGACCATACTGCCGTCCGTTCCGCGCAGGCGGATGTTTTCAAGGCCCTGCTCCGAGGAACGCTCCGCGCGGTCGAGTTCGACGACGGTGGGAATCGTCTCGCGCGACTCGGGGACGTGCAGCAACCCCGCCTGCGCTCCGGAGGTGGCGACTGCCAGCGTCTGCGCAACCTCCGCGACCGGGATCCCGTGGAGCGCCGCCTTCACCTGATCGACATGCATGACGAGCTGCTGCTGCGGATCCTGCATGTACCAGTCGGTGTCGACCACACCGGGCGTTTGCTGGAAGACCTGCTTCACCTGGCGAGCGACGGCGATTTGGCCGTCGATCCTCGGCCCATAGATTTCAGCCACCAGGGTCTGCAGGACAGGCGGTCCGGGAGGAACCTCAAAGACCTGAAGCCGCGCGCCGAACGGCGCAGCCAGGCGGTCGAGGTCGGGGCGGAGACGCCGTGCAATCGCGTGGCTCTGGGCGGCGCGCTGATTGGCCGGCAGCAGGTTCACCTGAATGTCCGCCTCGTTCGGCTGGCTGCGGAGATAATAGTGACGGACGAGGCCGTTGAAATTGAACGGACCGGATGTGCCGGAGTAGATCTGGTAATTCGCCACTTCCGGCTGGCGGCTCAGATACGCGCCAAGGGTCTGCGCGACGCGGGTGGTCTGTTCGAGCGGGGTGCCGTCCGGCATGTTGACGATGACTTGAAACTCGCTCTTGTTATCGAAGGGCAGCATCTTGACCAGCACCAGGCCCGTGGGCACCAGCGCCGCCGCGAGCACGAGCAGGCCGGCGACGACGCCGAGAAACACCCAGCGATTGCGGGCTGAGCGCATCAGCGGATGCATGGCGCGGCGATAGAAGCGCGTGAGCCAGCCTTCTTTCACCGGCGTCAGCGTGTGCGCGCCTGCGAGGTGCTTGCGGCCGAGCAGGCGCAGGGCAGCCCACGGGGATACGACGAAGGCAACGATGAGCGAAAACAGCATCGCGATCGACGCGCCCACCGGAATGGGACGCATGTAGGGGCCCATCAGGCCGCGCACGAATGCCATGGGCAGAATCGCGGCGATTACGGTAAACGTGGCAAGAATCGTCGGATTGCCGACCTCCGCAACCGCTTCAACCGCAACGTCCGCAAGCGGGCGGCGGCGGTTCGCCGGCATGCGGAAGTGGCGCACCATGTTCTCGACGACGACAATTGCGTCGTCGACGAGAATGCCGATGCTGAAGATGAGCGCGAACAGGGTGACGCGGTTGAGCGTGTAGCCCATCAGGCAGGAGACCGCAAGCGTCAGCGCCAGCGTCACCGGGATGGCGAGCAGGACGACTCCGGATTCGCGCCAGCCGAGAAACAGCGCGATCAGGATGGTCACGGAGATGGTCGCCAGCAGCAGGTGCTTCAGCAGCGTGTCGGATTTGTCCTTCGCCGTGCCGCCGTAGTTTCGCGTTGTGGTGATGTTGAGGTCGGCGGGCAGCGTAACGCCCTGCATTTCATGAACGCGGCGCAGAACTGCATTGGCAATATCCGTGGCATTGGTGCCTTTGCGTTTGGCGACAGTGATGCTGACGGCGGCGTATTGCTGCGCGCCCTGGCCGAAGAGCACGTAATCCTGCGGGTCGGCCGGACCGTCGACGATGCGGTCGGCGACATCGCGCAGCGCAACGGCGCGACCGTTCGCCACGCCGGCGACAACGTTCTCCACGTCCCGCGTGTCACGGAAAAAATTGCCGGCATCCAGCCGGATCTCCTGATTCGCTGCGGCGAATTCACCGGCCTCAGAGCGAGCGTTTGCGGCCTGCAGGCGACCGACGACGTCCGATGGTGTGAAGCCAAACGCCGCCAGCTTTGCGCTGTTGAGGATCACACGCATGGTGCGCGGCTGTCCGCCGATTACGGTGCTTTCGGAGACATCCGGAATCTGGCGAATCGTGTGCTGCACCTCGTCGGCCATCTGTCGCAGCTGATAGCCCGTGTAATGCGGGCCCCAGAGCGTCAGCGCGAGGATCGGCACGTCGTCAATGGACCGCGCCTTGATCAGTGGCTTCGACGCGCCCTGCGGCATCCGGTCGGCGTTGGAGTAGAGCTTGCTGTAGACCTTCACCAGCGCGTCTTCTTCCCTGGTGCCGACGAGGAAGCGCACGATGACCAGCGACTGGCCGGGGCTGGAAATCGAGTAGACGTACTCCACGCCCGGGAGTTCGTGCATCAGGCTTTCGACGGGATTCGTGACGCTCTGCTCGATCTCCTCGGGCGATGCACCGGGCATGGCCGTCATCACGTCGAGCATGGGAACGAGGATCTGCGGTTCTTCCTCACGCGGAATGGCAAGGACGGCGAAGAGTCCCAGAGCGAGCGAGGCCGCAATGACCAGCGGCGTCAGCTTCGAATTGATGAAGGCGTTTGCCAGGCGGCCGGCGATCCCCGGCCTGCAGCGCATCTCCGCAAATCCGGGTGCGCAGCTGATCGGTTCATGTTTCATGGCTGCGCCCCGGCTTCTGACTCGATGCGTTTTCCCGCCAGATCGCGGTCACCGGGATCGTTCACCAGCGACTCGCCCGCCGCGACGCCCGAGAGAATCTCCACCTGGCCGCCATGGCGGCTGCCGAGTGTGACGTAACGAAGCTGGGCGATCCCGTTCACGTCGAGCGCGTAGACGCAGGGAAGCGATCCACGCAGAACGATTGCGGAGCCGGGTGCGACGATCATGGCTTTCGTTCCGCCTGCAATCGCGGCCGTTCCATACATGCCGGCGCGAAAGGTGGGCGCAAGCGGCAGCGCGAGCTTCACGAGAAAGCTGCGGCTGGCCGGATCCGCGGCGGGAACGATCTCCGCGACGGTTCCGCCGAGCGGGGTGGCCGCGCCGTCGATGCTCACCGGGATCTTCATGCCGATGCGAACAGTGGCAATCAGCGATTCATCCACGGTCGTGTAGAACTGCAGCGGCCCATCGCGATCGATCTGCAGCAGCGGTAGTCCGGGAGTCGCGAGGGTTCCCGGATCAGCGAGGCGCGCTGTGATGACACCGCCGAAGGGCGCATGCAGCGTCGCGTAGGCGAGTTGCGCGCGCGCACCGCTGACGGCGGCTTTGGCTTGCTCGATTTGCGCGGTATCGGAGGCGGCGCGAAGCTGCGCGGCTTCAGCGCGCTTCTCCACCTCATCGAACTCCTGCGGACTGACGCTCTTCTGCTCTTTCAGGATTTGATAGCGCGCCAGCGTTCCTGCGGCGAGCGAAGCGTCGGATTGCGCGGCCATCTGTTGCTTCTCCGCCGCGAGTTCGCCGGCCGCCGCCTGGCTGACCGCGGACTGCATCGCGGCGTCATCCAGCGTGACCAGCAATTGCCCAGGCCGGACGCGGTCGCCCGCCTCCACCAGCACTTCCCGGATGCGGCCCGGTATCTGTGCCGAAACCACGGCAGTCTGTTGCGCGTGCAGGGTTCCGGTGGTCTGGATCAGCTGCGGCTCCTGCGTGCCGGTGGCTTGCACAAGCTGCGCGCGCTCGGTGGCGGGCGCTGCAGCCGCAGGCGCGGGCTGACGCGAGCAGCCGAGCAGCAACGCCGGAAGAACAGCGAGTGAGGCAAGCGCGATGGGTTTCATTGAAGATTCTCCGCGGAATCGGGTGTGAGCGCGCCGGTCGCGTAGACCAGTCCGGCATAGGCAACGGTGTTCGCGTAGGCGGCGCGCCAGTAGTCGTTCTGGCTCTGGCGCTGCGCATCTTCGGCGCGCAGCAGGTCGGTCATGGTGGCGAGCCCCGCGTC
>DATGJK010000589.1:0-24195 GCA_035295245.1 Acidobacteriaceae bacterium | reverse complement strand
GCCTTAATCCCGAACCCACGGTGCCGGAGATCATTCGCAACCATCCCGTCCGTCAGCCGATTCTCTGGATCCAGGGCTAAATGGTTTCTGGCCCTGTGCTTGCGAGGCGCATACCGGCACGATCTGCGCGTTCATGTTTTTGAACCCGGCGTCTCACATAGCGGAATGCGCTCCTTCGACCTTTGTTGACACCTGTTTTTTAAGGTTGGAAGAATTTCCCCGGCGCCTGACTCGCAATGCGGCGTTCCCAGACCACCACACGCCCGGTGTCCCACCGCCAACCCGCTGGAATTGGGCAGATCTCGCCCGTGGGCTGGCCTCGTGAGTTGCAGATGGAAACTGCTGTTCACCCGCCGGCAGAGGACGTCGTCGAGTCTTCGGGCCGGCGTTTCATCTGCACAGCGCAGCGCTGACTGGTTTGACAACGGCTGATCGAGACGGAAAGAATCGCAGATTGTGCGCGAGGAGAAAGTGCAGAATTTCATGATGATCGATGAGGGCGGGCAATAATGGCAGACGCTTCCCGGAACGGCGGCCTGCCGGGGCCGCTGAAACTCGCCGACGTTCCGCCGAGCCATCCGGAGGATGGGCTGGAACGTCAGGTGCTCGCCTGGAGCGAGCAGATGATGCTCGTTCGTCATCAGATGCGGCCAGGCTGGAAGGGCGCCCGCCACAGCCATCCGCATGAGCAGATGGTTTACGTCATTCGCGGCCGGCTGCGCTTTGTGCGCGATCAGGAGGCCTGCGAGTTGGGCGCGGGAGACAGCATCGTGATCCCCGGCGGGGTCGAGCACCAGGCCAGCGCCTTGGAAGAATCCGAAGTCCTGGATTTCTTCACCCCCTATCGTCAGGACTATGCAGGAAGCCAGGGACGCTCGTGACCGTGAGCCGATGCCGGGTTGCTGTTATGGTCGCTGCGCTGCTGGCCGCGGGCGCTGCAGCCCGCGCCGATGCTCCGCTGCGCTCGCCGTGGCAGCAGTACGCCGTTCACGCGAGCAATAAGGGCTTTGATTGTCCCTCGGTGGTGCACCTCTCTCCTGACCTCACCACGGAAGGCTTCTATTCCGATAGCAAAGCGTCGATCATCGACCCGGAGAAGTGGAAGGCATACGCGGCGAGTTCCGGGCCATACAAAAATCTGGGTCAGGTTATCGTCGATGCCGCCGACGCGTGGCGATCCACCGGCAGCCAGGCTGCGGCGCAGTGCGTGATCGAGCACACGCTGGCCGCCGCCAAAGACGGCGTCTTTACCGGCAAGATGTCATCCCATCAGGCCTACTACGTGCAGGGATGGGTGATTGGCGCGATCGCCATCGCCTGGCTGAAAGTGGAGGACAGCGGCCTGGAGACGCCCGAGCGGAAGCACATCGTCCTTCCCTGGTTTCGTGCGGTCGTGCGCCAGACCATGGACTTCTACGACACCACGCATGCCAACAACAATCATCTTTACTGGGCGGGAGTGGAAGCCGCTGCCATCGGCATTGCCGCCGACGACCGCAAGGTCTTCGACTGGGCCATGAACGCCTATCGCGCCGGCGTCGATCAAATCCAGGCCGATGGCTCCATGCCGCAGGAGATGCGCCGCGGGCGGCGCGCGCTCCACTACCACTTGTATGCACTCTCGCCGCTCGTCTATCTTGCAGACTTTGGCGAGGTGAACGGTCTGCACTTGTTCTCAGCCGATGACCACGCGCTCAGCCGGCTCGAACGTCTCTGTGTCAGCGGGCTTCAGGACAACACGTTCTTTGTTCAGCACTCAGGCGAGCAGCAGGACTTGCCCGACAAGGTTCCGGCCGCCGAGCAGATCAGCTGGGGCGTCATATGGCAGGAGCATTTTCCCGATCCCACCCTGCTGAAGCTGCTGCAGGATGCGCCTTCGCTGAGCTATATGTATTTGGGCGGATTACCGCCCGGCGTTCACCATCTCGCCGGGCTTTCCAGGAGTGACTCATGAGCACCATGCCCCGCATTGAACCGAACAACCGGCCTGACCGCCGCAATTACCGTCTCCAGAGCGTCGATCGCGCCCTCGCCATTCTCGAACTCCTCGGCGAGAGCGACCACCCGCTTTCCCTCGGGGAGATCAGCGAGCGCATGCGCGCTCCCCGCAGTACCGTGCATCGCGCCCTCATCGTGCTCGAGCGTGGCATGCTGCTCGAGCGCACGCCCGATCAGGCGTTTCAGCTGGGCATGAGGCTCTACAATCTCGGACTCCGCGCCGTAGAGCAGATGGATCTCCGGGTGCGCATCCGCCCTTTCTTTGAGCGCCTCTCCAATAGCCTCGGCGAGACAGTACACCTTGGCATGCTGCGGCACACCTCCATCGTGTATCTGGATAAAGTTGGCCCGGGCGGCAAGCGCGTCTGCAGGAACTCCAGGACCGGCAGCTCGAATCCCGCGCACTGCACGGCGATGGGCAAGGCGATGCTGGCCTGGATGCCGCAGCCGCAGCTCAACGACGTGATCGATCAGATCAAGTTTGTTCCTCTTACCGAAAACTCCATCTGCTCGCGCGAGGAGCTGATTCAGTCGCTCGATCGCGTTCGGCGCCGCGGCTACAGCATCGACAACGAAGAGGCCGAGGCCGGCGCGCGCTGCATCGGCGCTCCGATCTTCAATGCGAACAACGAGGTCGTCGCCGCGCTCAGCGTCTCTTGCATGGCGGCCCGGATTCAGCCGCATCAGGTGCCTGTTCTCGCCGAACGCCTCGTCAAATGCTGTGCGGAAATCTCGGCATCGCTGCGCGTGGACGGCAAACTGCGGGCCCATGCCATCACGCCTTATGGACCGCTGCCCACGCTGGATAACTGAGAAGAACGGCGTCTGATGCGCGACACACCACGCATCACGGAAATGCGTGTGATCCCGGTGGCCGGGCACGACAGCATGCTGCTGAACCTCAGCGGCGCGCACGCGCCATGGTTCACTCGGAACCTCGTCCTCCTCACCGACAACTCCGGCCGCACGGGAGCCGGAGAGGTTCCGGGCGGGGAATCTATCCGCGAAGTGCTGGAGCAGGCACGGCCCCTGGTGCTCAACGCCGCCATCGGCGATTTCCATCGCGTTCTCAACTCCATCCAAAGCCAGTTCGGCGATCGCGATGCAGCCGGGCGTGGATTGCAGACGTTCGATCAGCGCGTCACCATTCACGCGGTCGCCGCCATTGAATCGGCCATGCTCGATCTGCTCGGGCAGTTCCTCGGCGTGCCTGTGGCCGCTCTGCTTGGCGAAGGCCAGCAGCGCGCGCGTGTTGACGTTCTTGGCTACCTCTTCTTCATCGGCGACCGCGGCCGCACGCCATTGCCCTATCGCGACGAATCTACGTCGAGCATTCCGTGGTGCCGCCTGCGCAACGAGCCCGCGCTCACCGTGCCTGCCATCGTCGCGCTCGCTGAGGCGGCGCAGGAGCGTTATGGCTTTCGCGATTTCAAGCTGAAGGGCGGCGTCTTCTCTGGCGACTTCGAAATGCAAGCCGCCGCCGCCCTGGTGGAGAAGTTCCCGCAGGCGCGCATCACACTCGATCCCAACGGCGCCTGGTCGCTCGATGAAGCGATCCGCCTTTGCCGCGGCAGGAACAAGATTCTGGCTTACGCCGAAGATCCCTGTGGCGCCGAAGCTGGTTACTCCGGCCGCGAAATTATGGCCGAGTTTCGCCGCGCTACGGGCATTCCCACGGCAACCAACATGATCGCCACCGACTGGCGGCAGCTCTTCCACGCCGCACAGCTGCACGCCATCGACATCCTCCTCGCCGACCCGCATTTCTGGACGCTTCGCGGCTCCGTGCGCGCTTCGCAGTTCTGCCGCGACTGGGGTCTCACCTGGGGGTCGCACTCCAACAATCACTTCGACATCTCGCTGGCGATGTTCACTCATGTCGCCGCGGCTGCCACGGGGAATGTCACCGCCATCGACACGCACTGGATCTGGCAAGATGGCCAGCGCCTCACGCGGGAACCACCACAAATCGTCGACGGAGCGATCGCGGTGCCGGAACGTCCCGGCCTCGGCATCGAACCGGACCTCCGGCGCATCGAGGAGGCGCACAGCCTGTGGCAGCGTGTCAGCCAACGCGGGCGCGACGATGCCGCGGCCATGCAGCATCTCATTCCCGGCTGGCAATTCGACCCCAAACGTCCCTGCCTGGTGCGCTGAGCCCGACGATTCACCACGGTCCATTGCCTCTGCGACCGTCCCGTCTTGCGCAACCGCATTTTGCGCTAAACGGATTTACGCAGACCACGCACTGCTAACGCCGATCCATCGTCCCACCCTGCGGGATGGCATTGGGTCTGCATCGTTGACAGTGCTCTTTAGTAAACAGAGAATCCCCCAGTAGCCGGGGCCCAGACACAAAGAACAGCAACACCCGTCTACGACGTTTCTTTTGGGGGGAGGCAGTATGCGCAATACCAACCTACGGTCGAAGTGCAGCCTGAGTGCGGTCCGCGCCCAACTCATCGGCATGCTGGCCATGCTCATTTTGGCCTGCGTACCGGCAACAGCCCAGCAGATCACCGGCTCCATCGCCGGCACCGTCAAAGATCCGCAGGGCGCGCTGATCACAACAGCCACCGTTCGCGCCACGAACCTTGAGACCGGCTTCGCCCGCCTTGCCAAAACCAATGGCCAGGGCGAGTATCGCATCGACTACCTGCCGGTGGGCAACTACACGCTTAAAGTCAGCGCGCCAGGCTTCAACACGGTTGTGCAGACGAATCTGGTCCTCACCGTCGATCAGGTGCTTGCCGTGGATATCGCGCTGCCCGTCGGAGCGCAGACCCAAACCGTTACTGTCACCGAAGCTCCGCCCGTGATCAACACCACCAACGCGGAGTTGGGCCGAACCATTGAGCCGGCCGAAATCATCGGCCTCCCGCTTGTTAATCGCAATGCGTATGCAGAGCTTTCTCTGACGCCCGGCGTCCAGGCGAACAGCTTCAGCCCCAGTTCCAATCCAAACGGCACGCCGAACTTCGTCATCGGACTGCCCTCAGCGGACGTGCAGGTCAACGGCTCCATCGACGGCGGCAATCCCGAAGTGAGTTTCTATCTCGACGGCGGCAACAACATGACCGGTATCCGGAACTACGGCAACCAGCTGCCCAATCCGGATGCGCTGCAGGAATTCCGCGTCGAGACCAGCAACTTCTCTGCGCAGTACGGGCACATGTCGGCCGCCGTCGTCACAGCGGTGACGAAGTCCGGCACGAATGAATTCCACGGCTCGCTCTTTGAGTTCAACCGCAATACCGACTTCAATGCCACGCCCTGGAACGCGACCAGCCGCGCCCCCTATCACCGCAACAATTTCGGAGGCGTAATCGGCGGCCCCATCCGCAGGGACAAAGGCTTCTTCCTCTTCAGCTATGCCGGCCTGCGCCAGGTCGTTGGTCAATTCCTCAGCGGCGGTGTCCTGCCCACGGCTGCCGAGCGCCTCGGCGACTTCACGGCCGATTCATTCAAGGTATACGTGCCCGGCACCTACAACTCAAAAACCAAAACCGGCACCCAGGTGAACGGCACCAACAGCTCCCCCAATTGCCAAACTGCGAAACCGAACTGCGTGCCGTCGAACCTCCTCGATCTCACGGCCGCCAACATGCTGAACACGAAGAAGCTGATCCCCCTGCCCAACGGTCCAAACAACACGTGGACGGGCTTCTTCACGGGGCCGACGGACGACAACGAGTATCTGGCGAAGTACGACCAGGTCCTTCGCGACAAGGATCACCTTTCCTTCACCTATTTCTTTATTCGCACGACGCAGAACGCCTTTGGCAACGGCAACTTCAACTGGGATGTCAACCAGTCCTACACGAACCAGACCAACGCCAACATCAGCGACGTGCACACCTTCAGCGCGAACACCGCCAATGAGGCCTGGTTTACCTTCACGCGGGCCGCAGGCGGACGCGTCAATCTGCCCACCACCAACATCGGCCAGCTCGGATCCACGTTCACCATCCAGGGGCCGAGCGCCCTGCCCCAGCTGAACGTCTCAGGCTACTTCAGTGTCGGCGGTGCGCTGGCCGGACCCGTCACCACCACCGACTTCTACTCCATCCGCGATATGGTCAGCATGGTGAAGGGCCGCCACAGCCTCTACTACGGCGCCGAGTTCGCGCTCGACAAGGGCATGTTCGCCGGAAACCTCTATAACTTCGGTGTCTTCAGTTTCCAGAACTCCGCGCCCACGACGACCAGCAATGCACTGGCTGATTTCGTCACCGGCCAGGTGAACACCATGGAGCAGGACACGCCGTATCACACGCTCACCAGCGCCTGGCACACCGCGGTCTTCCTGCAGGACGACTTCCGCGTCACCCCCCGCTTCACCGCCAACCTCGGCATCCGCTGGGACATCGATACGCCCCCCGTGGAATCGAATAACCTGACCGCGTCCTTTGTTCCCGGACAGCAGTCCACCGTCGTTCCCTCGGCGCCGCTGGGCATGGTATTCCCCGGCGATCACGGGGTCACGCGTGGCATCGTTCCGCTCTACTGGCACCATGTCTCGCCGCGGATCGGCCTGGCGTGGGATCCATGGGGCAATGGCAAGACGGCGCTCCGCGCGGCCGCCGGCGTCTTCTATGGAGCCGTAAGCGGCAACGAATGGAATCAGCCCGGCAACGCCCAGCCGTTCGCGATACGCCAGACCTTCAACTCCATCACCTCACTCAGCAATGTGTACGGCAATCCGGCGTCGTTCCCCAACGGCGATCCGTTCCCGTATGTCTACAATCCGAAAAATCCACGCTTCCTGCCTGCCGCCAGCATTGAGACCATCGCCACCAACGTGCAGTGGCCGTATATCTACCAGTTCAACGCGGCCATCCAGCGCCAGTTGCCGCTGAACACTGTTCTCACCACCGCCTATGTGGGAACGCTCTCGCACCGCGTGCCCATGATGATCGACGGCAACTACGCGCCGTACGCGCCGGGCGCCAGCACTTCGCAGGCCAGCATCAATGCCCGGCGTCCCTACGATCCCGGCGTGCTCGGCCAGAACATCGAGCTCACCTCCAACCAGACAGCCTCGTATCACTCGCTGCAGGTTTCCGTGAACCGGCAGATGACCCACAACCTCATGCTCAGTGGCTTTTACGTCTTCAGCCACTCCTTCCAGAGCGCGGGCGAGTCGGCCATCGGCCTCGCTACCGCCCAGGACTGGGACAATCTGAGGGAAGAACGCGGCCCCATGGACGTCGACCAGCGACACGTCGTCAGCATCTCCGGCATCTGGAATATCCGGTACATGAACGGCGGCAACGCTGTGCTGCGGCAAATTGTGAACGGATGGACCCTGTCGCCGATCGTCTCCCTGCACAGCGGCTCGCCGGTCGAAATGGTCACCGGCAGCAACAACAACTTCGACAGCGAGAACCATAACCGTCCCGACCTGGTGCCGGGCGTCAGCGCCTTCCTCGATCCGCACCGCGGCCGTCAGGCCGCGCGCTATGCCTGGTTCGACAAGAAAGCGTTCACCGCGAACGGTCCCGGCGTGCCCGGCGGCATCGGTCCCGGCGGAGCCGATGGCAACACGCCGCGAGACTACCTGCGCGCACCCGGCTACCGTGATGTCGACCTCGGTATCTTCCGCGACTTCCACTTCATCTCCGAGCGTTACACCTTCCAGATCCGCGGTGAGGCGACCAACGCCTTCAACATGGTCAGCCTCAATGCTCCGACTGCGAACCTGTCTTCCTCCATCGACGGCCAGATCAGCTCCGCTGCCAGCCCACGCCTCATCCAGGTGGGCGCGCGGTTCACCTTCTGATCCGTCGCTGTCGCCAACAGCAGGGCGTGTTCGTTCCATCGGGCACGCCCTTACTTGTCCCGCGGCCGGCCCGCCCTAAAAGCTCAACCAGAATTGACGGCATCCCGCGAGTTTTTGTCGGATGCTGAGGGACATGAATCACGATTACGCCTTCACGGGTAATACTGGATAGCGGCAGAAATTCCCTCTCCAGGATGTCCCACCGATGAATGCCGATGCCAGAGTCCCGCGCCGGGATTTTCTGAAATTAGCCGGTGCTGCCGGCGTTTATAGCCTCTCGCCACGAGCCCTGGCAGCGGACGCGCACCGCATCTCCGTGATCGTCGATTCCGCAAGCCAGGCGGCAACGAGCGCAGCCGCAACTCGAGCGGTAGAGCAACTACACTCGGCGATTGCAGAGAAGGGGCTAGCCTGCGAACGGGTGCATTCTGCGGAATCAGCGCAGAGTTCTTCGTTCTGCATCGTCGTCGCAGGCACGGATTCGGCGCTGGCCCGGGGCTTTCCCTCCGGCGCGCCGCTCACCGCTCCCGAGAGTCTTCGCCTGTCGCCCGGAACGCTAAGCTCGACGCCGGCGGTCCTCGTCTCCGGCAGCGACGCACTCGGCTTCGTCTACGCTTTGCTCGAATTGGCGGAGCGCGTCCGCTTCGGCTCGCATCCACTGGAAGCTCTGCATCTGAGCGAGGCCATCAATGAAAAGCCCGCGAACCAGGTGCGCAGCGTAGGCCGTTACTTCTGCTCCGAACTGGAAGACAAATCCTGGTACTACGACAAAGCTTTCTGGGGCGGATATCTCGACACGCTGGTTGCCAGCCGCTTTAATCGTTTCGCCCTGGCCTATGGACTCGAATACGACTTTCCTCGCGGTGTAACGGACGACTATCTTCATTTTCCCTATCCGTATCTCATCGAGGTTCCCGGGTTTCCCGATGTTCGCGTGATGCAGCTTGCCTCTCCTGAAGGCACTCGGCTGGCCACGCCCGTACCGCTCAGCACCGACGAACGGGAAAAGAATTTCGCCGCGCTGCGCTTCGTTGCGGCTGAGGCAGCGGCTCGCGGACTGCATTTTCAGCTCGGCATCTGGACTCACGCCTACCAGTGGACCGATAGTCCCTATGCCTACCATCACATTGAGGGGCTCACTCCGGAAAACCACGCCCGCTACTGCCGCGACGCGCTTGCCATCCTGCTGAAAGAGGTCCCGGAAATTCAGGGACTCACCGTGCGCGTTCATGGCGAGAGCGGGATCCCCGAAGGCAGCTACGGCTTCTGGCAGACGCTGTTCGAGGCCATCTCCGGATGCGGCCGCAAAGTCGAAATCGACATGCACGCCAAAGGCGTCGATCAGCGAATGATCGACATTGCGGTCGCCACCGGCATGCCGGTCAAGCTGGGAGCGAAGTACTCCGCTGAACATCAGAGTCTCGGCTACCAGCAAGCGGATATCCGCGCGCTCGAGATTCCGACTGCAACCCGCGCGCTGGCACAGAACACGCCTTTTAGCCTGAGCGGCGGCTCGCGGCTCTTCACGCGATATGGCTATGGAGATTTCCTGCACGAAGGCGCGCGCTTTCAACTGCTTTTCCGCTTATGGCCGGGCACGCAGCGGCATCTGCTCTCCGCCGATCCGGAAATGGCCGCCGCCTACGGCCGCACCTCGAGTTTCTGCGGCGCGGCAGGGCTCGACTTGATGGAGCCTCTGACTTTTAAGGGACGAGAGGGCTCCGGCACTCCGGACGGCCGCTGCGCCTACGCCGATTCATCGCTGAATCCTGCCTTCGACTGGCAAAAATACGAGTACTACTACCGGCTGTGGGGACGAAATCTCTACAACCCTGAAGCCGATCCCGAATGCTGGCGCCGCTATCTCCGTTCCGAATTCGGCTCCGGCGCGCGCGCAACCGAACAGTCGCTGGCGCACGCCAGCCGCATTCTTCCTCTGCTCACATCGGCTCACTTGGCATCTGCGAGCAATCACGACCTTTGGTACGAGCTGCCGACCAACATGCCCATAGTCCTCGGCAGCGAGCCCTCGCCCTACGGTGACACGCCTGTGCCGAAGTGCTTCGAGACAGTCAGCCCGCTGGACCCGCAGATGTTCTCGACGGTGGTCGAATACGTGCAAGACCTGCTCGCGGTCAACGCCAGCGCGAAATACTCGCCCGTAGAAGTAGCGCAGTGGGTGGAGGATTGTGTCGCAGAGTCCGTGACCGCGCTGGACGAAGCTCGCCAGCGTTCCTCGAAGGGCCCCTCATTTCGAAGAATCGAGGAAGACATTCTGATCCAGATCGGTCTGGGGAAATTCTTTGCCCACAAGCTGCGCAGCGCGGTGCTCTACGAAGTCTTTCAGCGCACGGGTGATCCGCAGGCGGGTAATGCCGCCGTTGATCATTACCAACAAGCGAGGGATGCATTGGCAGCCATGGCCCGGCGAGCACAGAGCGTATATCGCGCGGATATTTCTTACGGAAGGATTCCGAAGCGGCGCGGGCACTGGAGTGACAGGCTGCCGGGCATTGACACGGATCTGGCTGCGATGAGAGCGAAGGTGCAGACAGGAAATACCTCGGCATCGCAGCGCACCAGTGCTGCGGACGCGATTCAGACCATCACCGCGCGCACTAGCCGGCCAAGCATGTCCTGTACGCACACGGCGCCGGAAACATTTCACCCTGGGCAACCGCTCTCGCTCATTCTCCCGACTTCGCGTTCTGCCGGACCGATGACCACTTCCGTTCGTCTCTGGTATCGCCACGTGAACCAGGCAGAACGCTGGACCTACATCGAGGCAAACGGCGCCGATGGCCGCTACACGGGAATCATTCCGGCCGACTACGCCCAGTCTGAATATCCCCTGCAGTACTATTTCGTGCTCGAAGATAAAAAAGGGGGAGCCTGGATGTTTCCCGGCTTCAACAAGGCGCTCTCCAGCCAGCCCTATTTCGCGGTATACAAAAGAAACGCGTGACCGCATCCCACGTCATCAAACGGCAGGACCTCCATCACCGCTACCCTCTCGCCATTACGCTCTTTATTCTGCTCAAACGTTTGAGCACGGGGAATCTGGTAATATGAAGCGAAGCGCGGAGGCAACCGGTGAGCAGAAGTCAGGCGGAGAGTCTTCAAAGCGGAACGCCACGCAGGGCAGAACGGAGCTTTTGCGCATCGGTCTGCCTCGTGGCGTGCGGTTTGCTGTTGTTCTTGTCGGCTGCAACACCACTCGCTGCGCAACAAACTCCAGAGTCGGGGCCCGTTCTGACCGGCGTCGTACGCACGGCGGCGGGCGATCCTGTCGCTGGCGCGAGCGTGGTCCTTCTTGCTCCTGCTCCGCGGCGGGGGCGCTCCACAGGGATCACCGGAGCGGATGGTCGCTTTACGATTCCCGGCATTGCATCCGGTCGATACACCGTAACTGTCCAGCTCCCCGGCCGTCCGCGAACCGCCCCGGTTGCTGTCGACGTGGCTGGATCGCCTCTCGCCTTCACCGTCTCCGATCAAAATACGCTGACGATCGCCACTGAGTCCGGATCTCCGGCACTCCAGGCGCAGGCCGGCAATCCGGGCGCGGCGGCCAATGCGAACAGCACGACCGGCGGCGAGAAGCTGTCCAGCGACACAGTCAGCCAGCTGCCCCTCAATGGACGCGACTTCAGCACGCTGCTGCTGCTGGCTGCGGGCACAATGACCGATGTCAACGGCGCCACCAACTTCACGCAGCAATTCGCCATTAACGGGCAGCGCGGCGTCGAGGCGGCTTTCGCCATGGATGGCGCGGACATCTCCGATCCGGAGATGGGCGGCAGCACCTTCACCAATTTCAACGTCGATGCCATTCAGGAACTGCAGTCGAGTTCCGGCTGGATGCCGGCCGACATCGGCCGCGGCGCAGCCGGTTTCACCAACATCATTACGCGCTCCGGCAAGAGCGGATTTCACGGTTCATTCTTCGAGTTCCTGCGCAATTCTGCGCTCGACGCGCGCAATTACTTCGATCATCCGTCAATCGCGGAGCCCGGCCGCATCCCACCCTTCCGCCGAAACGAATTCGGATTCACCAACGGCGGCCCGGTTGTCCTACCTCACCTCTATGACGGCCGCGGCCGAACCTTCTATTTCGGCGAGTATCAGGGATTTCGCCAGGTGCTGGGGACGACCCAGGTGCTCGCCGTGCCCACGGCAGCCGAGCGCGCTGGCCAGGACGCCGTAACCTACGCGGACGGGACAACCGACACTCTGCGCGTGCCGGTGAGTTCCGCGATTGCCAAGGTGCTTGCACGCTACCCGTTGCCGAATAATCCGACCGGTGCCTACGGGGAGCGCACCTACGCTGCGCCGTCCAAGGTGGACACCGATGCGAATCAGTTCTCCATCCGCATCGATCAGAAGCTCGGAGAGAAGGGGCAGTTCCTTGGCCGCTTCACATACGACAACCTGACCGGCCCCACCACGAATCCGGACCAGACGCTGCTCGATCCGACCTTTGGAGTGCAGTATGTGGATCGCCAGCGCAATGTGGTGTTCAATTACACGCGGACCGTCTCGCCCCGTTCCACATGGTCGGCCTCGTTGAGCATCACGCGCACCACGCCGTCCTTTCCCACGCCCAACCGCACTGATCCTGCCCTCAAATTTACCGACGGATTATTCGAGCCCTTCAACGGTGCGGCCGGCTCCGTGATGTCAGCTTTCGGAAATTTGTTCCAGGGGCAACTGAACTTCGCCCGCACCGCCGGCCGGCACTCTCTGAAATGGGGCATCGAAGCGCGCCTGAATCGCGACACCACCTATTTCGGCATCAGCCCCAACGGCGAATACGACTTCGGCGGCGGCACCGTGTATTCTCCTGCCTTCATTCCTTCAGCCAGCGGACGCCACAACGTGCAACCTGGCGATCCCCTGCCGGATACGCTGAGCAGCCTGCTGCTCGGTTATCCCTACAGTTACACTGTCGCGATCGCGCCGCCCTACTTCTCCAATGGCGCGCATATCGGTCCCGCGGCCATCAACCGCAACGATGTGAACGCCTATTTCCAGGATACCTGGAAAATCAATGATCGCTGGACCCTCGATTATGGCTTGCGTTATGAGGTCTACACGCCGATCACGGAGCGCGCGCGCCGGACCTCCAGCTTCCTGAATCCCTTTCCGCCGGCGGGCGTTGGTCAGGTCTACCTCATCAATCCCCAGCCGGGCTATCAGATGGGATGGAATGGTTGGGGTCCGCGCGTGCAGGTGGACTGGAACGCGCCCGCCCAACTCCGCGTGCATGCCGGTGCCGCCATCACCGTCATTCCGCCGAACATCTGGCAGGACAATTTCCTCACCGGCTCGACGCCATTCGCCGTCTACCCGCGCGTGAACGCGTCGAAGAGCGGAGAGGTCGCCTATGGATTTCAGATCACGCCGGATGAACTGCCTCGGACCTACACTCCGCAGGGCGTCGATGTCTTCGCCAGCGGCAATCCGAAGAAGGTGGCGGCGAACACTGTGATGGATGTGAATCGTTACCAGCAGGATCTGGCCGCGCTGGCGCCCGGACATCAGCTCTCGCTGCTGAACCTCAGCGCCATCGACCGCCGTTTCGGTGATGGCTTCCTGCAGACGTGGACGCTGGGGCTGGAGCGAGCCTTCGGCGGCTTGACCGCGGATGCGGCCTATGTGGGAACAGCGTCGTTCCGGTTGCCGCGCGCTTCCAATCCCAACGCCTACCCCGGAGCAGACCCCGGCTTTGCTCCGTTCACCACGTTTAACAGCAGCGGTATGGTCACGGGCGGCTTCGGCTTTGAAAGCGTCATCACGGACACGGCGCATTCTTCCTACCACGCCTTGCAGACCTCGCTCTCCGGTCAGATCGGCCATGCCGGTCCAGGCCTGCAGGCCGGTTATACCTGGGGCAAATCGCTCGACGATGTCAGCGGCGTGATCGGGGGCACTGGCTCAGCTGGAGCGGTTGTTGTATTCAGCCCGCAGAATCCCTTTGACACGCATCCGGAGAAGGGGCCGTCGAACTTCGACGTGGCGCACGCATTCACCCTGAGCGCCGCGCAGGATCTCCATCTGCAGGATCTGCGATTTTTCTCGCCACGCAGCCGAGTTCTTACGAATGGCTGGGAACTGCTGAGCATCTCGACCATCACCAGCGGATCGCCGTTTACGGTTTACTCAGGGATTCAGCAGACCGGCTATGGCACCATGGGCGCTGATCGCCCCGATCAGATCGCAAAGCCGTCCCTCTCCACCGCTCACAGCTCCGCCCGCCGTCGCGAAGACTACTTCGGCAGGAGCGCGAACAACGCCAGCTTCTTTGCGATCCCTGTGGGGATCTCCGGCGGCACAGGCCCGAACTCCGGGCGCTTCGGAACGCTCGGCCGCGACACCTTCCGCGGTCCCGCCTACTACGACTTCGACTATGCCCTCATCAAGACCACCCCGATCGGGCATCGGAGCGGCAATCTGGAGCGCGCCGACTTGCAGTTCCGTGGAGAATTCTTCAACGTATTCAACATCGTGAACATGGGCCTGCCCGCAAACACCATCAAGGGCTCCGGCTTCGGGGTCATCAGCAAAACGGCCGGCACCTCACGCCAGATTCAGTTTTCTCTGAAGCTCATCTACTGAGAAAATCCTGTCTCTTTTGTTTTTCGATTCCAGCCAGCTGCATGGCTTTGCGGGCCTCAGGGTTTTCCATGAACCAATGCCAGACGCTGCCGTGCCGCAGGTTCTCCGCGCTCAGCAGGGTGATGCCTGCATCGAGACCCAGCGTGTCAGTGGCCACCCAGCCGGTGAGTGGGTTGAACGCATCGGCCAGGCCGTATTTGCCCCAGATCCTTCCGCCGAAGCGCTCCCTCATCGCGTGCAGGGCCGGGATGCAGAGATCCGGGGTGAGCATCAGCGACCCGCCGGCGGCGCACGGTACCACGCTTCCGTCGACGCGTGAATGCATCGGGGGGCCGCCCCACGCGCGGTATCCCGTGGGGCTCATCGAACTGGTAATGCCCCAGATCTCTGGCGTGTAATCGGGAAAGGTCCTGGAGAGTTCCTGAGAGCACCAGGCGCGGTGGGCGCGGGTAGCGGTCTGCGAATTCTCAAGCCAGTCCACCCGGGTACCCCGCGTCTCCCGGCGGCCGCGAAAATCAAACCAGGAGAATGGATACTGATAGGTCCACAGCAGCGAAGTCCCAATGTAGTGATACGGCCCGTAGCTGAACGGGTTACGCTCCCACGCATACCACGCATCTGCCGGCAGTGCATGAGTCGGAGAACCGATGCCCAGCAAAACCATCGCCGCAAGCTGGCAATATTTGTCGTAGCGGAACCGGATAAATCCCTCGGGACGCCAGCCATGCGCGAGCAGTTTGCCATCGCCATTGGTCATCCAGACAAAGTCGTAGCGACGGTAAAGCTCGGTTGCCAAATCACGAATTTCGGAATCCTCATGAAAATACTGGCGGCAGGTGAGTGCGCCGGCGAGCAGCCAGATCGAGTCGCTGGTTGATACCTCGGAATTCTTCCAGCGCTTTCCGGAATGCACATCTAGAAAGTGATAGAACCAGCCGTGAATGCACTCGGCCGTTCCGTTGGTGTAACTGCGCAGAGTGCGCCGCACGCGATCTTTCGCTTCCGGGCGTCCAATCCAGTTTCTCTCTGCGCCGATGCACATCGCGGTAAGACAGAATCCCGTCACGCCGGTGCTGCCGCGTGCCTCGTCACCCTTGCGGGTATTGTCCTCAGGGATGCCGTGGATCAGATCGCGACAGATTCCAGTTTGAGGATCCATCGCGTCCTGAAAATAGCGGAAACTGCGCTCGGCCAGATCCTCCAGCAGAGCGTCATCGTGGTAGCGGCGCGCGAACCAGAAGGGGCGCCACGAGGCGGATGTTGCCGCAAGCGCTGCCGCGCCGTTGAGAAAGCTGCGGCGGTCGAATTGCTTCCCCGGGTAATCCATCTCTCGATACGGCCAGCAGAGTTTGCTTGGGCAATGATATGGATGATCGACAGCAGCGCAAGGTTGAAGTGAGGTTCCTACTCTTCCGGATGCAAATGCATCTTTAGAAATTCAAGGTAAACGTTCCAGTCCGACGGCACCATTCCGTGCCCACCGTCGTGCATGGTGTACCCGATGTCGTGCAGGATCGGGTGCCCGGCCTCCGGCCATACGTCGGTGGCGAGTGCATCCTTGCCCAGCTGCTTGTACACCGGTCCGGCAGCCACGGCGGCGAGAAATTCCCCCTTCGGATCGGACCAGTAATCCTTGTTGCCGGTCTGCAGCAGCACCGGACGCGGCGCAATCAGCGCCAGCAGCATATGCGCGTCGAACGGAGCCTTGTCCGGGAATCCCGCATACTTCGCGTAGTTGGCCGCGAACTGGTAGGGGTAGCGTGAGGGCGCCGTGAGATGCGCAATCGTCTCGCCGTAATCGCGATGGCTCAGGGCGGCTCCCCCTTCGCCCGAGCAGCTGGCAATCACCAGCGCAAATCGCTGATCGCTGGCCCCCGCCCACACGACCGTCTTCCCCAGGCGCGACACTCCGTGAATCGCGACGCGCTTCGCATCGACCGACGAGTCGGTCTCAAAGTAGTCCTCGACGCGGCTCATCCCCCACGCCCAGGCGGCAATCGACCCCCAGTCGTCCGGAGCGCGCTCCTTTTGCCCCGGCTTCACATAGCGCGCTCGAATGCTGTTCGAAAAGCCGTTCGCGTAATCGGGATCCACGTCGCCGTAATAAAAGGTCGCGTATCCGAATCCCGCATCGAGCAGCGGCGTGATATCCGTCGGACCGAAGAAGCGCATCGGGCGCGCAGGCACCCGCGTGTTCGTTCTCGGATCCCACATTGTCTCCGGCTCGATGCCGGGATCGTCGACTGCGAACTGCACCGGCCCGAAGCCGATGCTCAGCAGCACCGGTACCGGCCTCTTCGCCGCCGCGGGTGTGTAGAGCAGCAGGTGAATCTTCGGCGCGGCAGGATCCTTCAGCAGATCAATCGTGATCTGCTTCCGGATCGCCTTGCCGCCGATCGCCGGAGTGCCTTTATCCGTGACCTCAAAGCTTTCCGTCGCGGGCCGTCCCGGCGCGCGGCCGAACTGCTGGCTCGTGAGCATTTCCAGGATTTCAGGCCGCCGTTTTGTAAACCACGTCTTTGCATTCCGCACCGGCTGGCCGTTGTTCAGCACCAGCGGATCAGGCAGCGTGTAGGTCCCCACTTTGGTTTCGTCATAATTCACCGGAATCCCGGCGACCACCGACGGCGGTGCCTTTTCCGCCTGAGCCCCGGAAGTGGGCGGCGCAGCCTGGGCTTGAGTTGAAATGTCAGCGGAAAGCAGGCACAACAACAAAGCAAGACGAAACGGCATAGGAGAGCTTCCCTCGAACGGTGAATTCCCGAACGGAAAAAGATTACCTTGAGAAAACGCTCCTCGAATGCCTCGAAAACGCATTGACCTGCCAGGAGAGGCTCAGCTATCGTTCTTCCCACACCGGCAAAAGGGGCATGAGCTCCCCGATCCGGGTTCCGCCCCTGATATCGAAACGCGTCGCCCTTCCCCCCTTGCATAACCGGACCAACCGCGACCTCAGAGATGGTCCGAATACCCCCTCGGCCTCAAGGGCGAGGGAGGAGATTGCCGTGAGAGAGAAAATGAAGTCGACTCGACCGCTGCAGGCGATCGCGTCTCTCATGCTGGTGTTTTGGAGTTGCCAGCTGAATGCAGCCGGCCAGCAGGCGAACCGTGGCACGGATGCGAGCTCAGGAACCGCCTGGACTCACTTTCAGGATCCCTTCGAGCACGCCTTCACGGTGGATGTCCCGCAGGGATGGACAGTGCGTGGCGGCCTCTTTCGCTTCGGTTTCTCCGATCAGAGGCCGATGGTCGATCTGCGCTCGCCCGACGAAAAAATCGCTGTCCGCATCGGCGACGTGTCGGTGCCCTCCTATACGCTGCCGAACGCCTATCACACCCGCGAAGGCGAAGTGTATGATCTCGGCGCTCAGGCGCAACTCATCGTGGCCCGCTATCGCACCGGGCCTGAGTTCGCCGTGCTCTACTCGCAGGCGCGCTTCCACGACTTGTGCCGCAATCCGCAGCCGGACGCGACCGATGCCGGCTTTTCGGTTCCGGATTACATTCCACTGGATGGCTCCGGAGAGACATCTGTCGGCCAAATTGCATGGCGCTGCGAGGCCGCCGATGGCCCGCGTGTAGTGTTCGTCGATACAAGAACACTCCAGGCCAACGGAATCTGGCAGGTGCCCACCATCGTCAGCTTCATGGCTCCGCCGGATAAATCGGCGCTCGCGCGCAGCATCGCGCTTCAGATGGTCCGCTCGTTTCACATCAGCCCCGACTGGATCGAACGCCAGAAGCAGATGGATGCTCAGGGAATCGCGTATCAACGCATGCGCCAGCAGGGACGCATCACCGAGCTTCAGCAGCAGATACGTCAGTTCGAAGCGCAGATGCACGCCATGCAAAACCAGGTGAACGCCTTCGAGCGGCATCAGGCCGCGCAGGCCGACCAGGTGCAGGGCTTCACCAACGCGCTCATTGGCGTTACACCCACCGCCGATCCGCTCACCGGCGAGCAGCGCGATGTCTGGACGGGAACGAAACAAAATTACTGGGCCAACGGCCTTGGGCAGGTGGTCAGCTCCACCGACGCGCCGGCAGCGGGCTGGCATCAGTTGCGCGTGCCCTGACGTCCGCGGCAATTGTTCGCATGTGCCGATTTCCGCCATCGGCCGCACCGGCGTCAGTCCCGCTTCAATTCCTGATATGGTGGCTTCGCAGACTGGAGTGATGCCGTACGCGCCGGTCTGCGGAGGAGGATCGTGAGTTCCGATTGCAGAATCAACCTCTCCCGCCGGGACGTGCTGCGTGGCCTTGGCGGCATGGCTGCCGCCGCTGCGTTGCCCTCGCCCTTGACCGCTGCGCAAGAGAGCCCCGGCCACACCGCCACAGCATCATCGAAGCAGCCGAATATCCTCTGGATCACCGGTGAAGGCGTTCCCATCTCGACGCTGAGCTGCTACGGCAGCCGCCTCATCCACACGCCCAACATCGACCGCATTGCCAACGAAGGCATGCGATTTGAAAACGCGTTCTGCACGAATGCGCTGTGCGCGCCCAGCCGCGCCACGCTGCTCACCGGAACCTACAGCCACGTGAACGGAATGCTCGGCAACCCCGACGTGCGCAATGTGTGGGGCAATACGAATGCGCGCTTCGACACCTCCCTGCCGACCCTGCCCCAAATTCTGAAGCAGCACGGCTATCAGACAGGCATGGTGGGGAAGTGGCATCTCGAGCCCGTCACTCCCGCTCAGACCGGCTTCGACTACTTCGTCTATAAGCAGGGAGCCGGCGGTCCTTACTACGATCCGAACGGCTATCTCGGCAATCCAAAACTCGGCAGTGACCAGGTCCAGCCTCTCCGCTACGAAGGCTACGAGACGGACATCATGACCGATCTGGCGATCCGCGGCATGCAGGAATTCCGCCAGCCATTCTTCATGATGCTGCAGTACTTCAATGCTCACCGGCCCTTCGATCCTCCCCACAAATACGAGCACCTCTACGACAAGGTGCGCATTCCCGAGCCGGGCACTTTCTGGGACGATTACAGCCGCCGGGCCACGCCCGCCCGAGCCGCGCGCATGCGCATCGAAGACATGCCGGACTTCAACCCACCTGCGGATCTGACCGGCCCCCAGCGCAGGCAATGGAGTTATCAGAAGCTGATGGAGCACTTCCTGGGCACGCTGCGCTCCCAGGACGACAACATCGGGCGAGTCTTCGAGTTTCTGGAGAAGAATGGACTTCTGGACAACACCATCATCGTCTACACCACCGATCATGGCTTCTTCCTCGGCGATCACGGCTGGTTCGACAAACGCTTCATGTACGAGCAGGCGCTGCGCGTTCCGTGGATGATTCGCTGGCCGGGCAAGGTAAAGCCGGGCACCGTGCACTCCGCGTGGACGGTCAACATCGACAACGCACCCACCGCGCTCGATCTGGTCGGTCTACCCATCCCCGGCCAGATGCAGGGCAAGAGTCTGCTGCCCCTGCTCAGCGGCGGCTCGGTTCCGGACTGGCGAACGTCCATGTATTACCACTACTACGAGTGGGGTCAGCCGCATTGGGTGGCGCCGCACTACGGCATTCGAACCGACCGCTTCAAGCTGATTGACTACTACACCGTTAACCAGTGGGAGCTGTTCGACCTTGAAAAGGATCCAGACGAGATGGAGAGCCAGTTTGGCAGTCTGGGAGCCGCGCCCACAGCAGCGTACGCTGACGTCGCACATCAGCTCATCGAGCAGCTGAGGCAAATCCGCGACCAGTACCGCGACACCACTGGCGCTCCAGTGAGGTTGTATCCGCCCGGGGACTGAGAGCCGCGCTGCGCCCGGCTCTCATCCGCGGTGGCGTTTTGGCTAGTGCTGCTGCTGCTCCGCCGTCGGGTCTGCCGCTGCCGCGTGCTCAGAAACCCGCAGGGGGTTAGCTGGCGCCTGCTCCAGCAGCCGATATCCATCGCGCGTTCGCACGTGGTAGCTCTGGTTGCCATTACCCACCAGCTTCACGGTAATTTTGCGCCAGCCGTGATTCTGATTCGGTTTTGGATAGTAGCTGAGCGTGTACAGATGCGACAGGTCGTCGCGGATCGAGGCAAACGCCTTTCCCTCTTCCTCCCAGTTCTTGGCAAAATACGCTTTGCCGCCCGTCGCCTTGCTCATGCGCTCGAAGACCGCGGAAGAAACCGGCTCCGACTCAGCCTGCCGCGTGCTGATGATGTAAATGATCGTCCCGGTGGACTGAGCCAGTTCCTCCACGTCTTCCGGAGGCACCGAGCTGGCATTATCCGGCCCGTTCGAGAACACAACGATCGCTTTGCGGCCGCGCAGCGGCGCTGCGTCCTGCACCGTCATCAGCAGGCAGTTGTAAAGCGCCGCGTCGTCCCCCGCGACGCTGCTGCGTACCGCGTTCAGGATGCGCGGCCGGTCCGCCGTCAGCATGCTTCCTTTCGAGAGGTCGCGGCTGTAGGAATAAAAAGCGATTCTGTCCGGACCCGTCATTGACCGCACAAACCCGGTGATGGCGTCCTGCGCGAATACAAAGTTCCGGTACATGTAGTTACTGGTATCGAAAAGGACGAAGACGTTCGCGCCAGGCATCTCCTCCAGCGCTTCTCGCGCGCCTTCCTGCGACGTCATCGACATCCCAGGTTCTGCCCCGTTCCCGCCTGCCTGTTCTGTTGCTGTCGTGCCTCCCGGTGCGCCTGCACCAACGGGCGCCGCTGGACCAGCGGGTGCGCCGGACGGCCCGACCTTGATCATCCTCCGGCCACTCTGATCTCCCTCTTCAAACCATGCGATGTTCTCCGGGATCTTGTCCTCGTAAACGGCAAAATCCTGCGGATGAAGACCGCTGACGTAGTGCCCCTTGCGGTCCGTCACCGCGATGTTGAGCTGAACCAGTACAACGTTGACCTGAATCGGCGAAGAGCTAAGCTGCGGAGATGACTGAGGGGCCCCGCTGCCCATCAGCAAAACAACGCCGGAACCTACTCCCAACGTAAGCAGAATTTTCGGTAACATAACGCTCCTTATGTCTCACCAGCCGCTGTTTCCCTGCTCCGGAGCTGGTGTGCCCGCCACGTGCACCCTGATTTGCCCCTTACGAAACTCATCTCCGGTCCGCTGCAGCGCGCGCAGCAGGGCGCCCCGGTCCTCAATATCGGTCGCGAAGATGTTCGCTACCATCCGCTGGGTCAGCGCGGGCACCAGCACGTTCAGCATCGCCGGAGCATAATCCATCTCATCCGCCATGCGCGCCCAGTAGAGGATGTTGGAATCCCACGACTCTCCGAACAGCCTGCTGGCGTCCCCGCCGAATGCCGGGAACGGTCTCGTGTTCACCAGCGCGCAAACATCGCTCTGGTTCAGCGCCGGATGCGGCACTCCGAAATCCCTCGAGAGCCGTTCCAGGCTCGTGTCCGAAGGATTATTCCGGATCAGGCCGTCAAGCTCGCGGCTTGCCGGCCCCCAGTCCGGGGCTTCCGCCGGATGCTTTTCGCGCAACGCCGCAGCGAGATAGAACGTCTCCGCGGGATACATTTTCGAGGCCAGACCGTCGGCGCCTCCGGGATTCCGGAGCGCCTCCTCGACTGTGGCCAGCCGTTTCGAGGTGAGCCGCTCGGAGAGAACCCCGAGCACTTCCTCGGTTTTCTGCGCATCGCCCGCGGCCGCCTTCAGGATTTCCTCGCCGCTCCGCTGGTACAGCGCTACCGCATGCATTTCTGCCGGAGTGACTCCCCACCAGCGCGGTTCCACCGCATCGACCAGCAGCGAAGGAACCACGTTCTCCCAGATGAGCGCCTGAACGTTGGCCGGAGCAATAAAGTTCTCTTCCGCCGAGGCCAGTGCATAGGGCAAACCGGCCAGGGAGCCCACCAGATAGGCGCCCCCACCTGCTGTCACGCCGATGCCCATCAGCTGCGGCGCATCCCAGATATCCGCAAACCCCTGCACCGACTCCGACGAGAAGTCGTGCGAGCGAACGAACAGCGGATCGTGGTGAAGGGCCTGCGCGCCTGGCGGTTCGTAATAGGCGTAATTGAGCCCGACAAGCGTATCTCGCAGGAACGGTGTCAGCTGCCCGCGCGCCGCTTCCAGCTGCGCCGGGCTGCTGGGCTGCCGGATGGCGCGGGTCAGATCGGTTCTCACCTGCAGTTCTGCATGACGACTGGTGTAGATCTCCGGAGCCGCGGCCAGCCGTTCGCTGGTGGTCAGGATCGGCCTCGGCATCTCAAATTCCCGCAGCGAGCCCGCCAGGGGAATCAGGCTGTCGCTCATTGAGGCGCCGTGCGCCATCTCGTCCAGCCCGTCATAAAGCCCGAACAGGGTATCCAGCGAGACCAGCCGCTGGTCATCGAGCACCGAGCGCATCCTGGCCGCCAGCATCTGGTGCACCTGCAGTCCGGCGCCGTTCCGCTGGGCAGGACCAGCGAGCAAATCCACCAGCTCGTCCTCTGAAACATCGCTGTTGCCGCCCGCCGCCGTAGCCAAAGACCTCAGCGAGGTCCGGGTCGCCTCAAACAGCTTGACTGACGAGGTGATGTCCGTGAACGGCTGCATCGCCTGCTGCCATGACTTGTTAATCTGGCTGGCCGGAATCTCCTGCTGTCGCGCCAGAATCGTCCAGATGCCAATATTTGCCTGGAATGCGCCCAGCGCGTTCGCCCGCAAGCTCGAATCCTGAATGCCGTTCATGCGTTCCGCCGCCGCCAGAAATTGCGCGATGGAGTTGTCATCCAGAGCCGGGAACTCGGCAAACGTCGAATACCACGCGTGGAACTCCGCATACCGGCTCGCCAGAGAACGCAACGTAGCTTCAGAGAGGGGCTGCGATGCCGGGCGTTCCCGGTCGATCTCATTGAGCATCAGGTAAATCTGCAGCGGCCCGTCTTCGGTATCGAAATGCGACAGCGCGATCAGCGTTGCCAGCAACTGGTCGGGACTGTCCCAGCTATGCGCCCGCTTCACCCAGTCGCGCACCATCTTCGATTCCGTCTTCTGCAGCAGGATGTCCTTCCAAATGGCCAGATTCCCTGGCATATACATGTCCCCGTTCGGCTGCCAGCGCACGTCGCTGAACAGGATCATGAGCTCGCCGTTGCTGGGGAAAATGCCGCGCGTCGCGCTGACGCCCGCTTCCGCCGCGTGATACACGCCATAGAAGTACTTAAACCGGTCCCCGGAAAGCAGATGGGCCTGCTGCTCCGGACTGACGTGTTCCAGCGCATCGTAATACGCTGCCAGCCAGCCGTGATCGTTTTCCAGCAGGCGCCGCACGAACTGACCGGCGTTCGCAGGATTCGCGCCCGCCAGATCTTCCCATTTCTTCGCCGCATCCGGACCTCCGGGCAGCAGCACGCGCCCCGAACGGATTTCCAGCTGGTTGCCGTAGAACTCCAGCGCGGGAGCCAGCGGGAGCAGCGTCTTGAGCCCCGGCGCACGGTGCAGTGCAACCTGCGTCTCGGCGTCCACCTTCGACATCGCCCAGTACAGCCGCGCCACGTCGCGGTCGTGCAGCAATACATCGACCAGATTTTCGCCCGGCTTTTTTCGCATCATGCTGATCGCAAGCCAGTCGTGTTCCTGGAACAGGGCAGGAACACGCGTCGAAGCAAACGAATACGTAAATGTCGAGTGCTTCTGGATCGCTTGCTCCAGTGCGGTCACCGGAAATCCTGAATCCAGCGTGAGAAACGCGCGCTCCGGCACGGCGGTCGCGAGATAGGCACCTGCGTCTCCGCAGCCCTTCTCAATCCGGTAGCCCAGCGCGTGGGCCAATCGGTCCGCGTCCTCGCATCGAGTTACCCGGATCGTGCCATTCGCATCGGCCAGCGACGATATGGA
>DATGJK010000588.1:0-10279 GCA_035295245.1 Acidobacteriaceae bacterium | reverse complement strand
TTCAACGAGCTGTCCGAGCGCAACCGCTACCTGCTGTATGTGGATTTGAAACGTGCTGCCGACGCTCCAAAGACACCGCTGCAGCGGAAATACGGTGACTTCTTCGCCGCGTGCATGAACACCGATCAGGCGGAAGCCCTCGGCGACAAGCCGATTCTCCCCGTTCTGCAACGCATCGACAGCATGGCCGACAAGAAGCAGCTGGCGGCCACCATCGGATGGCTCGAGGTTGAGGATGGTACCTCGGCTCTCTTCCGTTTCGGCGTGCAGCAGGACCAGAAAGATTCCAGCCAGCAGATTGAAGGCGTAGGCCAGGGCGGACTCACGCTGCCCGATCGCGACTACTACCTTGAAGACAATCCCCACATGCAGCAGATTCGCACCCAGTACCACGATTACATGGTGAAGGTGCTCACGCTGGCGGGCGAGTCCGACGAGCAGGCGCAGAAGGATGCCGGCGAAGTGATGGAGATCGAGACCGCGCTGGCCAAAGCATCGCTTCCGCGCGCCGAGCTCCGCGACCCTGACAAGCGGTACCACATCATGAGCCTCGCCGACCTGCAGGGCCTCGATCCAACCTTCGACTGGAGCGCCTATCTCTCCGGCATTCATGCTCCGAAGGTGGACACGCTGAACGTCGCTCAGCCGGACTTCTTCAAGGCGGAGAATCAGGTGCTGTCGGACCAGAGCCTCGAAGCGCTGAAGGCTTACCTGAAATTCCACGTCGTCAACGGCGCTGCGCCCTGGCTGAGCCAGCCCTTTGAAAACGCCAGCTTCGAATTCTTCCAGAAAACGCTGCAGGGGCAGGACGTGCAGACGCCGCGCTGGAAGCGCTGTACCCAGATCACCGACCGCAGCCTCGGCGAAGCCGTGGGACAGGACTGGGTGAACGAGAACTTCCCGCCGCAGAACAAGGAATCCATGGAGCAGCTGGTCGCCGCCCTCAAAAAAGCGCTGGCGCAGGATATCCAGTCGCTGCCGTGGATGAGTGACGACACGAAGAAGCAGGCCGAAGAGAAGCTGGCGGAATTCCGCCAGAAGATCGGCTACCCGGAAAAGTGGCGCGACTACTCCGCAGTGCACGTGACCCGCACGGACTTCATCGCCGACCTGCGTTCAGTCGACAAGTACGAGCTGAATTACGAGCTGAACAAGGTTGGCAAGCCGGTGGACGAAAAGGAGTGGGGCATGACGCCGCCCACCGTCAACGCCTATTACGATCCTCCGATGAACGACATCAACTTCCCTGCCGGCATCCTGCAGCCGCCGTTTTATGACTTCAGCAAAGACCCGGCGGTGAACTTCGGCGCCATCGGCGTAGTGATCGGCCATGAGATGACGCACGGCTTCGACGACGAGGGCAGCAAGTACGACGGCCACGGCAACGTCAAGAACTGGTGGACGCCGCAGGACCGCTCCGCTTTCGACCAGCGCACCGACTGCGAGGTCAAGGAGTACAGCGGCTTCGAGCCGGTTCCGGGCGTGAACCTGAACGGCAAGCTGACCCTGGGCGAGAACACCGCGGACAATGGCGGCATCCACATCGCCTGGCAGGCGCTCCAGGACACGCTGGCGAAGCAGGGCAAGAGCATCGACGAAAAAATCGATGGCTACACTGAGGCGCAGCGCTTCTTCATCGCTTACGGCCAGGTCTGGTGCCAGAACATCCGGGATCAGGCCAGCCGGGTCGCCGCCAAAGTCGATCCACATTCGCCCGGCATGTTCCGCGTGAACGGAGTCGTCAGAAATTTTGACGAATTCGGCAAAGCGTTCGGCTGCCACCAGGGACAGCCCATGATGCCCACCGACGCGTGCCGCGTCTGGTGACACGGTGTAGGGGATAGGGTTTAGGGTATAAGGAGGGGCAGCCGGCGCAGGGCCGCTTTTCCTACACCCTAAACCCTACACACGATACCCTCGTCTTCCTCCTACTTCCCAACCTGCGGCCCACCCGTCTAAAGCGCAAGCCTGTTTTTCCATTTACAATGTTCCGGGAACATCCCTACAACCTGGCCAGCACGCTCCGCGGGGGCGAACTGGTGTGAAGGAAGCGCATGAAGTTTAGGAAATTCGGCCGGGTGTACCTGGCACTGGTGGCATCCGTTGTACTCGCTTTTGGGACCCAATCCTGCAATTACAACTACACCAACGCGTACATCATCGTCCTCGGTTCCCAGTACAACCAGGTTGCGTCCTATAAGGAAAATAACGACACCGGCGGACTGGTCCAGGCTCCTCACAACCCACAAAGTTCCGGCGGGACGAATCCCATCCGCGCCGTTCTTCTCACCGGTGGCCGTTACGTCTACGTACTCAACCAGGGCACGCCCACGGTCCAGAGCGACAACAGCATCAAGTGGAGCGGCGCCGGCATCGCGGTCTTCAGCATCGGCGGTAACGGCTCGCTGGCCTACCAGCTCTCCTACCCCACCCAGGGAAACGGTCCGAAGCGGCTGATCCTGAGCATCAATGGCAGTTACCTGTATGTCCTCGATCAGTATCAGCCGGGGACCGCTGCCAATCAGACGCCGGCTTCTGCGACGCAGTCTGCGGCCTATCCCTGCTATGACTCCCAGTACAAGGTTTACCGGCCGGCAGGCGACATCACCGTGTACCAGATCGACTCTTCAACGGGTCGCCTCTTCCTGGTACAGAATCAGCAGCAGCAGAACGGTCAGGGCACGCCGCTCTCGTATTTCCCGGTCGGCTGCGGACCGATCGATTTCCACGAGGCCTCCAACTTTATCTACACGGTCGAGGCGAGCGATCCGGTCAGCGGCAACAGCCAGGTGGTGTTTCCCTATGCAGCCAACAACACCAACGGTCAGCTGACGCAGGTTCCCGGCGGAGCTCAGCCTATCTCCGGCGCCACCAACATCGGCGTCATCGGCGCGGCCGCGAATGGCAACTGGGTCTACATCCTCGACAACGGCACCAACCAAATTTTCACCTTCCAGCCGGGCTCCAATGGCCTGCTCACCGCCACCTCGATCCCCTCCGTGCCCAACGCGTCCACAGCTGCAGGCATGACCGCGCTGACGACAGACAGCAATTCGAGATACCTGTACATTTCCAACACCGCTTCGACCGGGCTGAATCAGACGACCAGCCAGCTATCCATCTTCAACATCACCAATGGCTCGGGCGTGCTCACTCCGGCTTCGCAGCCGACTTACGGGACTGGCAGCAGCCCAGTGTGCGTCTTTGAGGATCCCTCGCACCAGTACATCTACACAGGCAACGCAGGCAGCAGCGACATGACCGGCGCGCACTTCGATCCGAATACCGGCGTGCTGACGAACCTGTCCAGGGGTTCGACCTTTAAGGTCGTCGGAACGCCCACCTGGTGCCTCTACAGCTCCAACACTGACTGATGGCGACGCGTACGAAACAGATTGCGAAGCAGATGAAGTTGCGTTTTAGTGGCAAGCGGCTGCTGGCGGCCGCATCGATCTTCGGCGCCTCACTGGCGATGACCTCCTGCGGTCCCGGCAATACGGTGGACTACGTCTACGTGACGAGCAACAGGCAGAATCCCGGCCAGGTGAATGCCTATGTTCTCGATTCGCTGAGCGGCGCGCTCGTGCAGCTGCTGGACTCGCCCTATCCTTCCGGCGGCCGCAACCCCGTCTACGATGTCACGTCGCCGGACGGCAAGTACCTCTATGTTGCGAATCACGACGACAACACCGTCGTGATGTTCGCCATCGGCGTCGACGGCAAGCTGTATCCGCTGCAGACGGTCAACACGCCTGGAACCGAGCCTGCCGCCCTGGCCATGAGCCCCGACGGCAGCAAGCTCTACGCCCTGGATTATTACGCTCCCGCTTCGCCCGGCCAGCCATCCTTCACCGACCTCAATCCGGGACCCGGCGCCGTCGTGGTCTTTCCCATCGACACCGCAACCGGACGCCTGGGGGCTGCCCTGAGTGTCGGCGCAACCAATTACTGGCAGGTACAGTGCTTCCCCTCGAACCTGACCATCACGCCGGACGGCGCACACCTCTATGTCACCAATACAAACGCCGTTCTGGTCACCACATCGCCACCGGTGACTGGCACTGTGCCGACGCTGCCCAAATCCTGTCCGGCATCGGGAACGATTTCTGAGTTTGCGGTGGGCGGCAGCGGCTCTGCTCCCCTGACGGAGCTGACCGGCAGTCCGATCAGCATCGGAGTCAGATCAGAGCCGACCGGAATCACCGCTGATCCTGGAAGCGGTGCCGTCTATGTCACCGATGCTGCGCTGAACCAGCTCTACACCTACTCCGTTCAGTCCGGCGGCGCGCTCTCCCTCAGTTCCACCGTGCCCACCGGCAATCAGCCCATGGGCGCCACGGTGGCCAGCGGCAAGACCAGCAAGTTTCTCTACGTCACGAACTATGTCGACGGGACGATCAGTTCGTATCTGCTCGGCTCCGGCGCGCCCAAAGCGATTGCCACCACCAACGCCGGATCTTCGGGCCCGCTGTGCGTCCTGGTCGATCCCGAACTGCAGCGCTTTGTGTACACCTCGGATTACATCGGCGGCACAGTGGGCGGCGCGGAGCTGGATCCCGCCAACGGGACTCTGGTCCAGAATCAGAATTCTCCTTACGTGACATCAGGACAGCCGACGTGCGTTGCCGCCGTCACGCATAAGCAGGGCAGGCACAACGGCCTGTAGTCAGCAGGGTTCCGGCGCGAGCGCCGGGACTGAAATGAAGCGGGAGGCTCCCGCAGGGGACGAAGGACAACATGAAGTGGACGAGATTCGGTCAGGGGTTCCTGGCCACCGCAGCAAGTTTGGGATTGGCGCTGGGCTTGGCCTCCTGCAACCCCGGCAACACCATCGATTATCTGTTCGTCACCTCGAACACCTCCAATGGGAGGACCGAAAACGGCAAGGTCACCTCGTATCACGTCAACTCCTACTCCGGCGTGGTATCCGAAGTGACTGGCTCTCCCTTCGATTCCCAGGGCAAGGACCCTGTGGCCGTGGTCGCCACTCCCAACCAGCAGTACCTGTACGTCGCCAACCACGACTCCAACAACGTTGCGGAATTTGCCATTGGCACGAATGGTCAGCTCTCCGGCGGCCATACCTACACCACTCCCGGCGTCGAGCCGGTCGCTTTGGCGGTGAATAACGCCGGAACGCTGCTGTTCGTCGTCGATTATTACCAGTCCGGATTCAGCGACGCGACGCCGGGCCCCGGCGGCCTCGTCGTTTATCCCATCCATTCGGATGGAACCCTTGGCAGCCCGGTCGGCAGCGGCTCCGGGATCACTCCTCTGCAGTGCTTTCCGGGTGGCGTCGCAGTGACGGCAAACGGCAGCTTCGTTTATGTGACGAACACCAACTCCGTGATCGTCACGACAACTCCGCCGAGCACGGCAACCAACCCTGCCACGCCTTCCACCTGCCCTGCCGAGGGGACGATCTCCGGCTTCTCCATCGCGTCCGGCGGATCCCTGACAGCCCTTCCCGGCAGCCCCTACGCGGCTGGCTCGACGCCCACCGGAATTGCCATCGATCCGACGAACCGCTTCGTGTATTCAACCGACAGCGTGCAAAACCAGCTGATCGCTTATCAGATTCAGCCGGGAGGCAGCCTCTATCCGCTGCCCAGCGGACCCTTCCAGACCGGAACCTTCCCGGTGAGCGTCGTCGTCGATCCGCGTGGCCAGTTCATCTATGTCACGAATTACAACTCATCAACCGTCAGCGAGTACTCGCTAACCCAGTCCACCGGCGCACCCTCCGCGGGAGCGGCCTCAGTCTTCAATACCAGGGCTCCGTACCCGACCTGCCTGGTCGTCGAGCCGGCGCTTGGCCGCTATGTCTACACCACCGACTTCACCGGCGCCTCGATCACCGGCGCCGAGCTGAATCCGCACACTGGCGAGCTGACCGCGCTGCAGGATCAACCGTACCCAGCGAATGGAAGTCCCACCTGCGCCGCCGCCATACCGCACGGCAACCACGCTACGCAGTACGTGACGGCAACGGGTCAGTAGATCGATCCCCAACAGGACGAAGGCCGTTCGCTGATGCGGACGGCCTTTTCACATCAGGGAAACCCACGCGGATCCGCAGGCCAGTGCGGACAAGTACTCAGGGCAGCAGCTTGCGCGCAGTGAAGATCGTTGCGCGGCGCACCGCTCTGCCTGTCCTCGCGCGCAGACCTGCGCGGGCTGGAGCGGGTCCGGACGCCGCTCTGAGCGCCTGCTTCTCGATGGCATTGTCGTAATGCTCCAGCAGCTGGAGTGTCGCCTCCCTCCAGCTGCGTCCCGATGCCTCCGCCCTGGCCCGTTCCCCGATCGCTTCTCTCTTTTGCTTCGAGTGCAGGAGTTCCCCGATGCGTTCGATCGCCAGGGCATCGGTATCGATCAGGTAGCCGCTGACGCCATCCTCGATCATTTCCGGAATCCCCCCGGCATTGGCCGCCACCACAGGCAGCTTCGAGCACATCGCTTCCAGTACGACCAGCCCAAGGGTCTCGGTGCGCGACGGCATCAGAAAGATGTCACTCGACGCATAAGCCGCCGCCAGTTCCTCCCGATAGAGGAAGCCGGCAAAATGCACCAGCAATCCAGCGAAGTGCTCTTCGAGAGTCTTCCGGTGGGGTCCGTCGCCAACCAGCGCAAGTCGCGCGTCAGGCAAGGCGCGCAGGACCGGCCGGAGACTCTCCAGGTTCTTTTCCGCCGATAGCCGCCCGACATAGAGAAGGAGCGGACGGTCCGGATGACCTTCCGTCAGCCGGCAGCGCATTTCGGCCGACTTGCGCGACGGATGAAACAGGTCAGCGTCCACACCGCCGGGCCAGAGACCAACCTCCTCGATGCCGTGCTCCTCCAGCTGCCTCACCATCGGGAGAGACGTGCACAGGTTAGCCGTGGCCCTGCGGTGGCGCGCGCGAAGCATCTTCCAGACGTGGGGCTCAAGCCAGCCGAGGCGGTAGTAGTGCAGATATTTGGGCAAATCCGTGTGGTACGAGACCACCAGAGGGACGCGCAGCGCCCCGCCATCTCTGCCGCCCCCGTAGTAGAGCCCGGCGATGCCCAGCAGGGCCGGGTCGGCGACATGGAGAATGTTCGGTTCGAACTCCGCAAGAACCCTGCGCATCGAGGCCCGGGGCAGCGCCAGGCGCAGCTCCGGGTAAATCGGGAAGGCATGGCTCTTCATCCCCACCACGCGGAAGTGCTCGAATTCCGTGATGCCGCCCTCCGGCGCAAAGATGAGAACCTGGTTCCCAAGCTCGCCCAGTTGGCGTATGGTCTGACAGAGTGTTGTAACAATGCCATCCATCTTGGGAAGGAATGTCTCGGTAAAAAGGGCGATTCTCATCTTCTTAATGGCGGCTCAGGATCAGCCGAGAGTAACATGAGGTGCGTTGGGAATGGGTCCGTCCCGGGGTCGGGCACCTGCAGGAGCTATGCGGCTTGTGGATGACAGGTTCTTCATGTGCATCTGCTAGGTTTCGAAAGGCGCATGATCGCTGGGTCGTCTGTTTCATCTCTCCCCATATTGTCCGGCTTTATCGATAAGCCTCATTCAGTTGTGGTTGATGCGATCTGTCTTGGCAGGGCGTTCGTTCGGCGAAATCTCATCGGCGCAACTCCGATGCAATGAGGACGAAGGGGCACACGTGCAAACTTCCTCGGTCTCGTGTCTCTGGCGGAATCCAAAAGCGGCCAAAAATTTCCGGTCAGGTGTTTCACTCCACAGTCATACCAACGAATCGCGCGAAACGCTCAAATTCCTGGCCATGCTGGGAGAGCGTTACGGTATCATGCGCCGGCTCATGCGCCGCCTCGAGCACCGTGCTGAAGTCAATCACGGTGCGCGCGTGGATTATGGACGGAGTTACTGGACTCCTCCCATGCCTCCCAAACTCGCCTTCGATCTGGAGAGAGGTCAGATCGAGAAACTGGGGCTCGCTCCCATGGTTTCGCTCACCGACCACGACAGCATCAAGGCCGTGCTCCTGATGCAATCGGTGGGAGGCGAACAGGGCAGCCCCATCTCGGTCGAGTGGAGCGTTCCTTACGGCCGCCAGTCGTTCCACCTCGGGATTCATAATCTGCCCGGCCCCCAGGCTTGCGAGTGGATGGAGATTCTGGCCGCCTACTCCGCTCATCCCACCGAAGGCCAGCTGCAGGAGATCCTGGCGGCGCTGCATGGCGATCCGCGAATCCTGATTGTTTTCAACCACCCCATCTGGGATCTTTACCGTCTCGGAGAGGAAGAACACCTGCAGCTCTTGAACGGTTTCCTTCGCGAGAATCGGCATTGGATTCACGCCATCGAGTTGAACGGGTTGCGCAACTGGAAAGAAAACCGTCAGGCGCAGCTCCTCGCAGAGAAATGGGAGATCACCCTCATCTCCGGCGGCGATCGGCACGGCGTGGAACCAAACGCCAACATCAACCTGACCAACGCAGCCAGCTTTGACGAGTTTGTCGATGAGATCCGGCGCGCGAAGCAGAGCACGATTCTCTTCCTGCCTCAGTATGCGCAGCCATGGAAACATCGCATTCTGCACTCTGCCATCGACGCCGTGCGTCACTATCCGCACTTTCCGCCCGGCTCACAACGATGGGACGAGCGCGTTTTTCACCCCGATGCAGAGGGAGTGCCCCGGCCATTGAGTACCCTGTGGCCGGATGGAAATCCGCCTCCAGCCGTGCGATGGGGCATTGCTCTTGTGCTCCTGATGGGCCGGAGTCCCTTCTCCGGCGGCCTGCTCCTGCCGTGGAGCGAAGCCCAGGAACTGCCGATTTCGCTCGAAGAAGCCGAGCTCTGAATATGTCTACTGGCCGAGTGTTAAGCCCTCCCGCCGGGCAAGCTGCACTGTAACACCGCCGCGCGTGCCGTTTTGGCGTCCCGCTGTGCTGTTCTCGAAGGCCGGGCTGGTCACTGAATAGAACAGAACGGCAATGAATCGAAGAAATTGCTGCCTGAAACGACGGAGTCCCGTCCTCGCGCCCGATCGTGATTACCAAAAGGTCATTATCTTTGTGGCTGGACACCTCGCCCCCGTGGCCCTATTCTCGGCAAACGCGTGTGTCCTGGGGAGGGCAGACGCACGGCGACGAGGGCAAGAGGCTATGCGATTCATCATTGAAATCATCTTCTGCATCGGCGCGGCCTACGGCATCGGGTGGTTCTTCTCCAGCTATTACGCACGCGGGCCTCAGGCATCCGCCGGCCTGGACAGCATCCAAAGGCACCGGGCAAGAACCCTGACGCTGGTTCCTATTCGCGAGAAAGACTCGCCGGCGGCGAGCGTGGTTCCGATCCGCCCGGTCAGGGATAGAAAATGGCTGTCCTGAGCTTGTCGCCCGCTCCTGTCTGCCCAGCATCTAAACCAGAGAGGTAGCTGTCGTGGCATGGCGCAGGGTTTTTGCCGTTTCCCCTGCCTGAGTGCCGCCAAAGCGGAACGGCGTCAGGCGGCGCTACATGAATCTGACAGCGAAGTGCGGCTCAAAATGAAAGTGTGATCCTCCCCGTAATGGCGCGTGGCGTTACGTAATGCGTCCCGCTGAACGTCGACAGGAAGTTGTACAGCGCGTAGTTATTCGTGACGTTGATGGCCGTGATCTGCGCGCCCCACTTGTAACGGTCGCCGTTGAACAGGTTGTCTTCCCCCACCGCCATGTCAAACAAACTCCGGGGCTGGATGCGCGGCGGGTTGCGATCGTTATCGCCTGTTCCCGGTGCGGGGATATGCACCAGACTCGATTTGTACTCTGAAGCGAGGCAAGCCGCAGGCAGTGCTTGCGCCGCCGTCGCCTTCTGGCCGTTGCATTCCAGCCCCGCCTGGAACTCCTCATCCGCATCCAGCCCGCTCAGGTCTACCGCCGGCTGCCCATTGAGCAGAATCGAAGTATCTCCGCACGCGCTGTTCGGATCGTTCGAGAGCGGGTTGTAACAGGGCGCCGCGCCCGCTACTTCGCCCGAATCGAATCGCCAGTTCAGGCTGTACCACGGCATATGTCCGCCGGGAATTTGATACTGGAGGTGCGAGGTTTCGTTGAATCTCTCGTCGTGATCGATGCGGAACGGCAACCCCGTCTGGCCCACCGTCGCGCCCGCGCCGCCGGCCTGTGGCGGGAAGAACCGCGCCGCCACGGACGACATCACCACGTACGCGCTCAACCCGTGGACCGGTGTCAGGTTCGCCCGCAGCGCGAAACCGGGGATCTTCGACTTGTCCCATTCAATGGGGAATGTAATCGGCGTATTCCCCAGCACGCTGAAGTCATACGCATTGCTCGTGTACTTCCAGATGTA
>DATGJK010000587.1:0-6159 GCA_035295245.1 Acidobacteriaceae bacterium | reverse complement strand
GAAAATCTCCGACCGCATCGTGATTCGAGCGCACGCCGGCCCACTTGTCTCCCAGCAGAGCGATGCGTTCCTCCGGAGTCAGCGCGGTTTCCACCGAGCCCAGAAGCTTCGCATACACCGGATCGGTGAGCGCGAACCGGTAATAACCATGGCCGCCCGCGTCTGGATAGAACACCGGCGCATTCGGCAGGTTCAGCGTCTGCTGTGCCTGATCCATCACGGCGCACCTCGCCTGCGCCCCGCCCGCTGAAAAGCACACCGGAATCGTCCAAGTCTGCTGACTCTCCGGCTTCACCTGCGGATTGAGAAAGAACCGCTGCTGGCTCACCTGCACCGTCCCGCTCGCCGGCTCGGCGAAGGTCAGCAGCGGCTCGCCGGCCTCCGTCACATAACTGGACAGCACCTTGTCGACCGGCAGATGACTCGCCGCCGCCTGCGCATTCCAGAAGTCCTCGGCCGTCGCGTTCCCGAACATGTGCGCCTGCAGATAATCGTGCACACCCCGCCGGAACACCTCCGTGCCCTCGTACTGCTCCGTCATCAGCAAAACCGCCGCGGCCTTGCCGTAGCTGATGCCGTCGAACATCTGGTTGATCTCCGCCGGAGTATCCGCCTTGGCCCGAATCGCCCGCGTGACCTTCTGCGCGTCATAGTCCAGCGTCCCGTTCAGCCCCGCCGCCACGTCCTGCGGGATATGCCACTCCGGATGCCAGGCCGCCACCGGCTTGTTTTCCATCCACGTGGCGAAGCCCTCGTTCAGCCAGATGTTGTTCCACCACTGCATCGTCACCATGTCGCCGAACCACTGGTGCGCCATCTCGTGCGCCACCACCTCCGCGACATTCTTCTTTTCGCCCACGCTCGCCGTCGTGTCGTCGATGAACAAATCCGTCTCGCGATACGTGATCGCGCCGAAATTCTCCATCGCTCCCGCCTCAAAATCTGGAATGCCGATCAGGTCCAGTTTGGGCATCGGGTAGCGAATCCCAAAATACGTGTTGTAGTAGTGCAGCACGTACTGCGCCGCCGACAGCGCAAATTTTCCGTACTGCACCTTATCCGGCGTCCCACAAACGCGGATCGGCGTGCCGTCGCTCTGCCCCGAGATGCACTGGAAATCCCCCACCAGGAACGCCACCAGATAGGTTGACATCTTCGGGGTCGTTGCAAAATGCACGGTGTGCTCGCCCCCATATGGCCCCGGCTCATCGGAGACCTGGTTCGTATTGGCGATCACCGTGTCGCCTTCCGGCGCAATCACCGTCAGGTCGAAGGTGGCCTTGAAGGCCGGCTCGTCGAAGCTCGGAAACGCCCGCCGCGCGTCCGTCGGCTCAAACTGCGTCACCGCCAGCCTCTGCTTCCCCGCTTTCGACAAATAAAAGCCGCGCAGCTGGTTGTTCAGAATGCCGTGATACACGATGGTCAGCGTCAGCGGCCCCGCTGGAATCGTCTGCCCAAAGCTGAACGTCGCCTGCTCCTTCTGCGCATCCTGCGTCACCTTTCCCAGCGCCTGGTGTCCCGCGACCTCCGCCTCCACGCTGGCGAACTGAATCTCCGCCGCGTTCAGCGTGATCGCGTCCACCGGCTCTTTCACCGTGACCTGGATCTGCTCGTGCCCGATGAAGGTCGCGTTCTCCAGATTCGGCTGCAGCGTCAGCGTGTAGTGCTCCGGAACCACCGTATCCGGAAGCCGCTGCCCATACACCGTCGACGCAAGCAACGCCACCGCACCAACCATCACCACATTCCGCAACCGAATCATGACCACCTCAGACGCAAAATGACCAACCCTCCACCATATCGGATTGATGTCGAGATGAAAAACTCTTCCGTCACCCTGAGCGACGCGCTGTCATGCCGACCGCAGCGAAAACGGCCTTGTGTTTTTGTCGTTCCGCGCCCTCGCCCTGATCGCTATTGTCTGTTGCCTGTTGCCTATTGCCTGTTTCCTGTTCCTTACTCCCTGTAATTCAGCAGCAACAGTCCCACCAGCGCCAGACACACGGGCCACACCCATGCCGCGACGCGTTGCGCTCCACTCTCGTCATCGTCGAGCCGCAATTCCAGCCAACGCGCCCATCCCGCAGTCGCGCCCAGCACCCCCATCGGGGTATGGCTCAGCTCCGCGAAAACCTCATCCGTGCCCTCGCCCAGCGCGTGCGTGTGCGTCAGCAGCAGCGCGCCGCCCACCGCACAGAGCGCTGGAAAAACGAACTGCGCCGGCCTCCACCGCAGCCGGCCGGTCCGCACACCCCATTCGAAAATCGCAAAAGCCCCAATCAGCAGCGCAAAGGCCCGATGCTCGAGCACATCCGGAGCAGTGAAGCTCGCCCAGAAGGGACGAGGCCCCAGCGGCCAGCACTCCGGATCAGCACGCACCACAATGAACACCGCCAGGCCCAGAAACAGCAGCGGCCAGTGCCGCGCCCAGCGCCCCCGCGGCAGCATCGTCAGCAGCGCCAGCAACCCCGCCGCCAGCACCATCAGCCCCGCCCAGTGGTGGTTGTACTCCGACCATGCGCGATCCTGCGCGTCGCTCTTGCTTCCGCCGGTAAACGTCGCCTCGCGCACCGCGACGCTCAGCGGCGTCGTCGGCGTCAGCTGCGCAAATTCCGGTGTATGAAAGCTCGGCCGCCGCCATTCCATCCGCTGCACCACGCTCTGCGCCGTCAGCGTGTTCTCCGGCATCTCGTCCACCGAGGGCGTCTGCGCCGTCAGCGAAGCCGCCACAATCAGCACGGTGAACGCCAGCCCCAACTCAACCTCGCCAAACCGCCGCAACCGCCTCAGAAATCCCGTCTCCGCCGCCCCGCGGATCGCCAGATAATTCGCCGCCCCCAAGGCCACCATCATGGCCGTGAGCACGATCTTCGCGGAGAGCAAAATTCCGTACGACGTCCCCCACATCCCCCGCCACGACCCTGCGTAAAACACCGACAGCCCCGCGCCCGCGCCCACCAGCACGACCACCGCGGCCACCGCCATCGCCGAGAAGCGCCGCGCCATGGCCTGCGCAAACGGCGGCTCCGGCTCCGATCGCAACGCCAGCAGCAGGAACAACAGCCCGCCCACCCACGCCGCCATGCCCAGGTGATGTGCCGCCGTCAACAGCAGCAGAGCCACCCGATCTTCCATGCGCGACGCCGCGTGGCTCAGCGATACCGACGCGCCCAGAGCCACCACCGCTGCGCATACCGCCGGCCACAGCCGCAACGGCTGGCGCAGCGCCATCCACATCGCCAGCGCAGCCGCTGCAAACACGCACCCTGCAATAAAAAATGAAGCCGTTGCCAGCTCCCGCACGCCCATGCCCGTGCTGCCCATCAACTCCGCCGACGTGGTCGCCACCAGCACCGCCTGGCTGATCGCCAACGCCAGCGCAAACATCGCGCCGACATGCCGCAGCCTCCCGCGCCGCTCATCATCGAGACCCGCCGGCCGCGCTACGACCCCCAAAAAGAACAATGCGCCGAAGGCCAAAGCCTCCAGCGCAAACGAGAGCGCCCGCAGCAGCAGATTCAGCAGATCGAAATCGCGAACGAGCCAGATCAAGGCTCTATTGCACCGTGAAAGGAATTTCCCCGCGCGTGATGTGCCCATCCGGAGCCAGCGCCTGCCACCGGATCGTGTACTTGCCCGGCGTCAGCGCAGCGTGCGCATTCAGCATCGTTGCGCCATGCTGCTTGTCCAGCGTCAGCTTCTCCGTGTTCCCATCCGGCTTCACCAGCATCAGCATCGATCGCGCGCCGTCCACCCGCGAATTGAATCGCAGCTCAATTGCGGCGTCGCCCGCATGCACGGTTGCATTCGCCGCCGGCGTGCTCGATACCAACATCGCGTGCGCCAGCGCCACCCGCGGCAGCAGCAGCGCAGCGCACATCATCACCACCACAAGCCCAAATCGCTTCGCAACCATCGAACACCTCGTGTTGGCCCAACGATATCACTCCGCCGCAATGCGGCTCTTCTGATCACTGCACTGATCACTGACCACCGTTCACTGTCTTTACCGCGACGCCTTCCGCACCGACTTCCCGCTGATCTCCGCCGCCCGCGCCTCGGCAAAGGCCGCCGCTCCCATCAGCGCGCAGCGGCTCTCCAGGATCACATGCACCGGCGTTTGCGTCAGCAGATCGCTGAGCCGGCCCTTGTCTACAAACGCCTCCATAAATTTTCCGTCCTGCATCGTCTTCGGGATCTTCGGCGCAATCCCGCCGCCCAGGTACATGCCGCCCAGGGCCAGCACCTTCAGCGTCAGGTTGCCCGCCTCCGCCCCATACGCCGACACGAACATCTCCAGCGTCCTCGTGCACAGCTCGTTCGTGCACTGCTCGCCGATCTCGCCAATCACCGCGTTCGGATCCTCAGACTGCATTCGATCCCGCAGCCACTGCGGCTCATCCATGCCCTTCACATCGCGCAAAAACTCATAGATATTCGTCACGCCCGGGCCAGACACCACGCGCTCCCAGCTCACGCGCCCGCCCAGCTTCTTCATTAGATATTCGAGCAGCTCGATCTCCACTTCGGTCCGCGCGGCGAAATCGCAGTGCCCGCCCTCCGACGCCATCGGCACATGCGACTTTCCTGTCCACACCAGCACGCCCTCGCCCAGCCCCGTGCCCGCCGAAACCAGCGCCCGGTGCCCCACCGCTGCCGGATCGCCCGGGTTCAGCGTGGACATCTGCTCCGGCTTCAGCTCGGCCACGCCGTAGCCGTTCGCTTCCAGATCGTTGATCAGAAACAGATGCGTGATGTTCAGATTCCGCGACAGTTCGCGTCCGTCCAGCACCCATGGAAGATTCGTCAGCCGCAGATGCCCGCCACGCACCGGACCCGGCACTCCAAAACACGCCGCCGTGATCTCGGGATTCCCGCTCTCCCGCAGGAAACGCGCCACAATGGCTTCGAGCCCGTCGTACTCCTGCGCCGGAAACTTCTCGTCCCGCACAAAGTCCAGTTGCCCGTGTTCGAATCCATACAGCGCCAGATGAACCTTGGTTCCGCCCACGTCCCCGGCGAGAATCATCGTGCGATCTCCAGTGTGCCTGTGCCGGTTGCGTTCGGCGCCGGCAAATGCGACGCTGCGGCCCGGTCCAGCAGAAACAGCAGCCGCCCGCTCTGCGGCTGAATCAGCTGCGACGGCAGCGTATCCGGATCATACGCGCCCGTCAGCACCCGTCCCACCGGATCAGCCTTCTTCGCGCCGTCGATCAGGAAGAACACCTCGCGGCCCGCGTTGATCACCGGCGAGGTCAGCGTCACGCGCCAGCTCTGCTTCTGCTGCGGCACGTGATTCGCCACTGCGACCCGCATCATCTCCTGCAGCGCTTCCGTATGCGGAAACAGCGACGCCGTGTGCCCGTCATCGCCCATGCCCAGCTGCACCATGTCGAAGATGGGAACCTCGGCCCCTTCCAGCCGGAAATGCCCGCGGATCGCCGCCTCATATTTCGCCGCCGCTTCTTCGGGATCCAGCTCGCCCTCGATGCGCACCACATGCTCAGCCTTAAGCGGCACCTTGCTCAACAGCAGATCCCGCGCCGCTCCATAGTTGCTGTCCGGATGATCCGGCGGGACGCAGCGCTCATCCACCCAGAACAGCCGCAGCCGATCCCACGGAATCGCCGCCCGAAATGGCTCCTTCTCGTCGGCAAGCAACGCGAACACGCTCTTCGGCGTGCTCCCGCCGGAGATCGCAATCCGCGCCACACCCCGCGCCGCAGCCGCCGATCGGATGCCCTCAACCAAATGCTGCGCCGTCTCCCGCGCGAGCGTCTCGGGACCATCAAACACGCAATACTCGATCTGGATTCTCTTTGCCATCGTTCGGCTCTGCGCTGCAAGTCACGTGTGCTGCGGGTTGTCAGCTCACTGACAACTGATCACTGACAACTACTCGCGCTTACTCCTTCGCTCTGGCAGCGGGCGGCGCAACGCTGTGCCAGCGGTACCCATCGCGCCCAATCAGCTCTTCCCCGCACTCCGGACCCCACGTTCCCGCCGAGTAATTCGGGAAGGTCTGCGGATACTTCTTCGCCCACGCCTCCAGCACCGGCGTGTACAGAGCCCAAGTCGCCTCTACACCGTCGCGATGCGCGAACAGCGTCGCGTCTCCCAGCATCGCGTCCAGCAGCAGCCGCTCGTAGCCGTTGGTGG
>DATGJK010000586.1:0-2477 GCA_035295245.1 Acidobacteriaceae bacterium | reverse complement strand
ACGGCGAGGAATGGGCCTCCTTACAGCCGAAGCCGCGATCTCGCGCAGTTGGTGAAAGCACGCCCGGATCTGCATGACGCGATTATCATCGCCGATCCAGATTACCTTGTGGAGCCGCTGCCTTACTATATTTCCAATCCGACCTATCTTATGCGCGAGAACCGGTATGGGAATGTTGTCCATTTCACCAGGCATGCTCGACTCTCTATAAGCCTGGGCGATATCCTGGCCACGGCCAGGATGCTGCATCAGCAAACGGGTAAGCCGATCATCATCCTGCTGGAGCATCGGCTCCATGACGTTGCCTCTGCCCATATGGACACCGAAGGCTACGACTGGGTACTGACCGTAAAACCCGATGATATCCGCAGCTTTCTGGAGTCAACGCAGTTCATCATGAGCTTCGGTCCTGCAATGACCGATGAAACCTTCGACGTGTACACGTTCGGGGTTGCATCCGGTTCAGGTCGACAAGCCGGAGCGGCAACGCGCTGCGTGGGGCCTGATCACGGCTCAACGACGGTTCAACCTGGAGGAGCCAACAATGTCAGGTTCAGTTGAGCAGTTTTCCGCTTTCCAGGAAAAAAGGCGAGCGACCCCTGCCGATTATGTCGCGATCACTCGGCTCGATCACAGCACCAAACACATCTTTGTGCTTCCCGGAATCATGCTGGCGTTTCTGCTGCGGGGTGGACATGCGTTTCAGATCAGGGGCGCCGTTTTGGCGCTCGTCGCGCTTGTTTGCATCGCGTCGGCCAATTACGCCATCAACGAATGGCTCGATCGCGATTTCGATCGGCATCATCCGACCAAGTCACAGCGCTGCGGAGTGTTGCGAGAGCTGCGTCCGAACATTGTCATGCTCGAGTGGCTGCTGCTGGTTGTTACAGGGTTGACCTGCGCGTTTCTGCAAAGTACAACCATGCTTTTCGTTGCCTCTGTCTTCGCCGCACAGGGAATTCTGTACAACGTCCGTCCGATGCGGACGAAAGAGCGGCCCTTCCTTGATGTCATTTCGGAGTCTCTGAATAATCCCCTGCGGCTAATGATTGGGTGGGCCATCGTGGATCCGACGACACTGCCCCCCTCGTCGGTGCTCCTCTCCTACTGGTGTGGCGGCGCCTTCCTGATGGCGGCCAAACGGCTTTCCGAGTACCGGGAGATCGCTGCTTCGCGGGGCCGGGACGTCTTGATTCGCTATCGCGCCAGTTTTGCCGGATATTCCGAGATCTCTCTTACTGTTTCCTGTTTTGCATATGGCCTGTTATCCAGCTTTTTTCTCGCGGTGTTTCTGATCAAGTACAGAATCGAATATCTGCTGCTGATGCCGCTGATCACAATCCTGTTTGCGCAGTACCTGGCGATCGCGATGGGGCCGGCATCCACGGCCCAGAATCCGGAGAAGCTATTCAGGGAGCGGGGGCTGATTGTGACGGTTGTCCTGCTCGCAATCGCGTTCGGGCTAACCACGTTCATTAACATTCCGGTGCTCGGAAGTTTGGCCGAACAGCAGTTCATCACCATCCGCTAAGCGCGGCTGCCGAACTCCCTTCCAGGACATTGGCTGAACCTCAGCCCTGGGTTCGTTTGCTGTGATCCGCAGAACCTCACAGATCGCAGGTGACCCCAGGATCTGGTTTCAACAGCCCTGGCTCATTGCATTCCAGCGCCTGGATCAGAATCTTCGTGCACCAGGGGACCAGCCGATGGGATCCCAGTCCACCGAAAGCTCGGCGAAAACCGCTTGGAACAAGCATTGAAACGGAATGGCTTATCTGGTGGACGCGGAAGGAATCGAACCTTCAACCTGTCGATTAAGAGTCGAATGCTCTGCCAATTGAGCTACGCGTCCACGGATAGATTTGCGGGCGGGAGGCACACAGCCGACGCGCAAAAATGCTGCACATCCACTACGATGCCTCTCTCAATATAGCACAGCGTTTCCGCGGGTTTCGCCACCGCGGGCAGCAGAAAAACTCCGCTGCGGAGACCTCGTCGCGCGGCGAGAACTGATTCAGAACGAGAAGGAAAGGCCCGCTTCGATACAGCGCGCGGCCTGCGCGAAATAGAGCGTGCTGCCATCGCTCGAGAGGAACGGCCGGTACCCCTCGGCAAAAAGATTGCGCACGTCTACCAGCGCCTCCACGCCGTTCGGAATCACGCGGCGGTAGTGGATCGGCTGGCGCACCAGGAAGCTCAGGTACGCATCAGGATTGCCGCTGGAGAAGGCGTTCACGGCGGTAAGGGAGTGAGGATCCTGCCAACGATAGGAAGCGCGCCATTGCGTTCCGTTCTGGCCGACCTTGCCGTGCAGCGCAGCGCTGTACATGGCAGTCTCGTGGGCTGTCATGCCGCCCAGCGCGTCCTGAAGGGTCTGGGAACGCTCAGCTGCCTGCGCCATGCGGAGAGCCTCGCCGACGGCCAGATCGAAGGAAATCCAGGTGCTTTGGCTCAAACGCCCCTGCCACTCGCCCAAG
>DATGJK010000585.1:0-8826 GCA_035295245.1 Acidobacteriaceae bacterium | reverse complement strand
AGCACGCGCTCGGGATACTTGATCATTTCCCGAATGTCCTGGCTGAGCTCGAGCGCATCGGCGGCCGCGTCGAAGTTGGTCAGGGCGACATCATAGGCATTGTCCTGAACGGTTGCTGTTGCAAACATTTTTCTATCCTCCATTCCGCGCGCCGGTTCGCGGGAGGTCCGCTTAATGGCCATGGCTTGCTGCCAGCGGAGCGGCGTGCGGTTCTTCTTCCTGTTCGAGCGAGCCCACCGGAACTACCCAGTGGCGGTAAGCCCGCAGACGTCCCAGAGCAGCGTCGAAGTAGAGCTGCCGGATCGTCGCGGTGAGGGGGCCAACGGCGGCGTCCCGGACCGGGCGATGATCGACGCGCACTACCGGCGCGATACCGACGGCGGTTCCGGTGAGGAACAGCTCGTCGCATACGTACAGCTCGCTGCGGTCGATGGGGCGCTCGATTACGGTGAGTCCCATCTCCCGCCGCGCCAGGGTCATCACGCAGTCGCGCGTGATGCCCTCGAGAATGTTTTCCGTGACCGGCGGAGTGATCAGCGCGCGGTCGCGGACCATAAAGAGGTTGCAGGTGGCGCCTTCGGCGACATGGCCGCTCTCGTTGAGCAGGATCGCCTCATCGAATCCGCTGCGCCGGGCGTCGTCGCTTGCCAGCGCGCTGTTGACGTAGGCACCGCATATTTTGGCCCTCGCCGGAATCGCGTTGTCGTCGATTCGGCGCCATGAGCTTACACCGGCATGGAGGCCCTTGTCGTTGCGGAGATATTCGCCGAAAGGCAGCGCGACGATGGCGTAGGAATCCTCAGCATCGGGGCTGACGCCGACGCGCTCCGCTGATTTGAAGGCGAGCGGCCGGACGTAGATGCTCGAGCGGAAGCGGTTGCGGCGGAGAAGCTCGAGGGTGATGTCGCAGGCATGCTCGGCGCTGATGGGCACGTCGATGCGCAGGATGCCGCAGTTCTGCTTCCAGCGGCGGTAATGTTCGAGCGGGCGGAGAAGGAAAAGCTGGTGCTCGGCGTCGCTCCAGTAGGCGCGGATGCCTTCGAAGACGCCGGTGCCATAGTGCAGCGCGTGGGTGAGGATGCCGACGTGGGCGTCGCGGAGCGGGATGTTGCGGCCGTTGAAACAGACGATGAGGTTGGGATCGAGTTCAGAGGACATGGACGACCTCCGCGATGGATTGCCGCAGGATTTCGCGTCCGCGGGCGAGGGCGCGCTCATCCAGATCGAGCCAGCGTGGATTCTTGATCAGCCGGCGGAGCGCCGCATCGATTGTGGCTTGCGGCAGGACTTCGCTGATTTCGAGCAGGGCCCCGAGCGCGACCATGTTGGCGGCGCGCTCGTCGCCCAGATCGGCGGCGACATGGGTGAACGGCGAGGCGAGCACATGCACGTCGCGGCGCTCGCATTCGGCGGGGATGGAGTCGCCGTTGTAGAGAATCCAGCCGCCGGGCCGCACGTGGGAGGCGAATTTCTGCAGCGAGGGCTCGTTCATGGCGACGAGCACGTCGGGCTCATTGACCAGCGGAGTATCGATGGGCTGGTGAGAGAGGCGAACGTGGCAATTGGAGGTGCCGGAGCGCATTTCTGGGCCGTAGGAGGGCAGCCAGGAGACTTCTAAGCCGGCATCGACGGCAGCTTCGGCCAGGACTTCGCCGAGCAGCAGGACGCCCTGCCCGCCGAATCCGGCGATGCGCACCTGCAGGTCGGCCTGTGGGCCGGGGAGTTCGGGAGCGGCGATCAAGTCGGTCGATTCGGTGGGCGCGCAGCCGAGGATGCGGGGAATCTCGTCGAGCGCGGGCGGAGGATCGGGCTGGGGCTGCGGCTGCGCTTCTTGGGTGCGGTCGCGCAGCACGCCGACGGGGAAGGTTTTCTCCATGACATCGTGGACCCAGCGCTGCGCGTCGACGGGAGACAGCTTCCAGATCGTTGGGCAGGGGGAGAGGACTTCGACCAGCGAAAAGCCAAGGCCGCGGACCTGGTTTTCGGCGGCGCGGCGGATGGCGCGAGCCGCCTGAGCAATTTGTTTGTTGTCCCCGAGTGCGACGCGTTCGATGTAAACCGGAGCCTCGAGGGTGGCGAGCAGCTCGCTCATGCGCAGCGGATAGCCCTCACCGGCGGGATTGCGTCCGGAGGGGCTCGTGGTGCTCTTCTGGCCGACGAGGGTCGTGGGCGCCATCTGGCCGCCGGTCATGCTGTAGATCGCGTTGTTGATGAAGATGGCGGTGATGGGTTCGCCGCGATTCGCCGCATGGAGAATTTCCGCCGAGCCGATGGCGGAAAGGTCGCCATCGCCCTGATAGCTGACAACGATGCTGTGCGGGTGAGCGCGCTTGACGGCGGTAGCGACCGCAGGGGCGCGGCCGTGGGCGGCCTGCACGTTGCCGACATCGAGATAGTAGTAGGCGAAGACAGAGCAGCCGACCGGGCTGATGAGAATGGTGCGGTCCTGAATGCCCAGCTCGTCGATGGTGCGGGCCAGCATCTTTTGCACGATGCCATGTCCGCAGCCGGGGCAGTAGTGCGTCTGGTGCTGGAGCTCCGCTTTGCGCTCGTAGAGCGGATAGAAGGACTTCGCCCGGGTCTGCGCGATGGTGGTTTCAGGCATGGGCCATCTCCGGCGTTCTCAGAAGCTGCGCCTGTTTGCGCACAAAATTGAGCACTTCGTTATGCGTCGGAACGTTGCCGCCCACGCGGCTGAGGAACTCGACAGGGCGCGAGCCGTTCAGCGACAGCCGCACGTCTTCGAGCAGCTGACCGTTGCTCATCTCCACAACGATGAACTGGCGAGCGGTTTGGGCGACGCGCTGGAACTCGGCCGTCGGGAACGGATACAGCGTGATGGGGCGGAGAACGCCGACCGAGAGTCCCTCAGTCTGAGCCTCAGCGGCCACAGCTTTGAGAATGCGGGCGACGATGCCGTAGCCGACGAGGACGATGTCGGCTCCGTCGGCGCGCCACGATTCGGCGCGGGCTTCGCGCTGCGCGACCGCGTATTTGGCTTCGAGATGGCGAATGTGGGCTTCGAGGCGATCGGGCTCAAGGTAAATGGAGCAGATCAGGTTGCCGCGGGTCTCTTCTGTGCCAGCGACAGCCCATTCGGCCTGGCGCGGCTGGACGGCTGCATCCGGGAAGGAGACGGGCTCCATCATCTGGCCGATGAATCCATCGGCGAGCACGACGGCGGGGTTGCGGTAGCGGTCGGCCAGCTCGAAGGCCAGCGCGGTGAGGTCGGCCATTTCCTGCACGGAATGCGGAGCGAGGACGAGGGTGTGGTAATTGCCGTGGCCGCCGCCCTTGACGACCTGGTGGTAGTCGCTTTGCTCGGCGGCGATGTTGCCAAGACCAGGGCCGCCGCGGGTAATGTCGATGATGACGCAAGGCAGCTCGGCGCCGGCCATGTAGCTGATGCCTTCCTGCATGAGGCTGACGCCGGGGCCGCTGGAAGCGGTCATGCAGCGGACGCCGGCCGACGATGCGCCGTAGAGCATATTGATGGCGGCGACTTCGCTTTCCGCCTGCAGGAAGACGCCTCCGGCGGCGGGCATGAAGGTTGCGGCTGCCTCGGTGATCTCGCTCGCCGGGGTGATCGGATAGCCGTAGAAGGCGCGGCATCCGGCAAGGATGGCGCTCTTCAGGGCGGCTTCGTTGCCTTTCATCAGATAGCGTTGCATCAGAGCGCTCCTGCGGCGGCGGCCGGTTTCGGTTCGAGAGTGCGGAGCACGGTGATCGCCCCCGGCTCAGGGCAGACCAGGAAGCAGATGCCGCAGCCGGTGCAGCCGGAACCGGTGTACTGCGCGGTGCGGTAGCCGTAATGATTCAGGCGCTCGCTGAGGCGGATCACCTTCGGCGGACAAGCCTCGATGCACAGACCGCAGCCTTTGCACTCGTCGGTGTCGACGCGCAGCGTGCCGCGATCTCGTTTGGCTGGTTCGGTCATCGGAAGCCTCCTCTCTGCCATCCGTTCAGGCCAGCACGGCAGCCGGCTTGCGCTCGAGATAATGCGCGCTCACGGCAAAGTCCTCGAGTTCCTGCTGAAAGCGCGGATCGGCGATGGCGATGAGCGCTTCGGCGCGTTCCCGCAGGGTTTTGCCATGGAGGTACGCGATGCCATGCTCGGTGACGACGTAGTGGACATCGGCGCGCGAGGTGACGACGCCGGCGCCAGGCTCGAGCACGGGAACGATGCGCGAGATTTTGCCGCCCAGCGCGGTGGAGGGCAGGGCAATGATGGGAACTCCGCCGCGCGATCGTGCCGCGCCACGGATGAAGTCGAGCTGGCCGCCGAATCCGCTGTAAGGCCGGGTGCCGATCGAATCGGCGCAGACCTGGCCGGTGAGATCGATCTGCAGCGCGGAGTTGATAGCGACCATGCGGTCGTTATGGGCGATCACGAAGGGGTCGTTGGTGTAGCGGATCGGGCGAAACTCGAAGCTGGAGTTCTCGTGGATGAACTCGAAGAGGCGCTCGGTGCCGAGGACGAAGGCGAGAACGACTTTGCCGCGGTTCAGCGATTTGCGTTCGCCGTTGATCACTCCGGACTCGATGAGGTCGATGACGCCGTCGGAGCACATCTCCGTGTGAATGCCGAGGTCGCGCTTGTCGGAGAGGCAGGAGAGCACCGCATCGGCAATGGCGCCGATCCCGGTCTGCAGCGTGGCGCCGTCAGGGATCAGGGAGGCGACGTGGCGTGCCACCTGGAGGTGCTGCTCCGTGAAGTTGTCGGTTTCCAGCTCCAGCAGCGGGCGCGAGGTTTCGACCAGCGACGTGATGCGGCTGACGTGGATGAAGGTGTCGCCATAGGTGCGCGGCATGCGGTTGTTCACTTCGGCGATGATGGCGCCGGCGTGGCGGGCCGCGGTCTGCGTGCAGTCGACGGTGGTGCCGAGGCTGACGTAGCCGTGTTTGTCGGGCGGAGAGACCTGCATGAGCACGACGTCCAGGGGCAGGGCGCGGGAGTCCATCAGGGCTTCGATTTCGCTGAGAAAGATGGGCGTGTAATCGGCGCGGCCGGCGGCCACGGCTTCTCGGGTGTTGGCTCCGAGGAAGAGGCCGCGGTGACGGAATCGGCCTTCGAACTCCGGACGGGTGTAGTCGGCGGAGCCCAGAGTCATCATATGGACGACCTCGACGTCGCGAAGCTCCGGCGCGCGGGCGACCAGCGCGCTGACCAGGGTGGAGGGGGTGCCGCAACCGGACTGGATCCAGACGCGGTCGCCGGAGCGGACCGCCTGCAACGCCTGGGCCGCGGTGCAGCACCGGGCGCGATACGTCTCAGCCCAGGGTGCCCGGTTCAGCTCTTTTGCGGGGTGCCCATTCTGTCCGAATTTCCCGTTCACTTTGCCCCCGAGCCGGCCGGCTTGCACACGGCCGCACCCCTGCATTTCCCAAAAACGCTCTACCTTACGCCTCGGGGAAGGGGGATTCAGTGACGGGGGTCACCTGCGACGACACGGCCTTTCTGCGGCGACTTTCGTGACATGGCAGGGGTGGTTGTCGTGGGCGGGTGCAGGGAACGGCAACTCCGGTTTTCGGGCAGGGCATCCCACCGTACGGGACGACATCCCATTTTCTCCGGAGTTAACAATGACGGTTTCTGTCTCTTGCCCGGCTCTCTCCCGCAATTTTTTTGCGCTGATGCTGGCGTCGCTGCTGGCCTGCGTTGCCTTCTCTGCCCCGGCGGCGCGCGCCCAGGACCACGTAGTCAGCTCGCAGGCGCTGCAACAACAGATTCAGACCAACACGGCGACCCGCCAGCAGAATATCGAGACGCTGACCAACGTCCTCTCCACCCCGGTAGCGGAACGAGTGATGAAGGACAATCACTTCGACGCCGTTAAGGTCCGGAAGGCGATTCCGACCCTGTCCGATGCGGAACTGGCGAATCTTGCCCAGCGGGCCCGGGATGGCCAGCAGAAATTCTCTGCCGGAATCCTCGGACTGGGCGTGTGGATCGTGCTTCTGATCGCGATTATTGTGATCATTGTGGTTGTTGCCCATTGAACGGATGCTCGTCCGATTGTCCGCGCTCCTGCTGGTAGCCGCCTCGCTCTCTGCACAGACGGCGCCGGCGGTGTGGATCGACGTGCCTTTCGTGGCCCAGCCGCGCGAGGGATGCGGCGCCGCATCTCTCGCCATGGTGATGCAGTACTGGGCCGCGCAGGAGCACGAATCGCCTGCAGCGGCGAGCGACGTTGCCACCATCCAGCGACAGCTGTATGTGCCGAAGGAACACGGCATACCCGCGTCTTCGATGCAGAGCTATCTGCGGCAGAATGGATTTGAGGCGTTCGCCGTCAGCGGGACGTGGCAGGACCTGGAGCAGAATGTGCGCAAGGGGCGGCCGCTGATTGTGGCGCTGCGTCCGCGCGGGCAGACGGCGCTGCACTATGTCGTGATCGACGGCATCGATGCGGCGCGCGGGCTGGTGATGATGAACGATCCGGCGGAGCGCAAGCTGCTGACACAGGAGCGTGCAGGATTCGAGAAAGACTGGAGCGCCACGCACAACTGGATGCTTCTGGCGGTTCCGGCGAGCGCGGCGCAGCGGAACGCCGAGGCTCCCGGTCAGCCGCAGCGTTAGGGGTGAAGACCAGCAGAGGAACGCGTGCGGTGCGCAATTTTGCGGCCGCATTGCGGGCGGGGCTGGCAGTCGCCTGCCTTTTGTTCCCCTGCGCGGCATTCTCGCAATGCAGCGGCAGCCACACAGCCGCGATTCATCAGGCATACGAGCAGAAGAACTGGGACGAAGTGGCGCGCCTGGCGCAGGGGCAAACGCCGCTCTCGGCAGAGGACAACTTCGAAACCGGAATGGCGCTGGCGCATCTGCAGCGGTGGAAAGAGGCCCATGCGGCGCTGCTCGCGGGCGAGCAACAGTGTCCCACCGAGAAGCGGTTTCCGATTGAGCTGGGTGGCGTGGCGTTCCAGGAGAAACGTTATCCCGAGGCTGCGGGGTGGCTGCGGCGGGGGCTGAAGCTCGATCCGAAGGACGAATATGCGAACAACTTTGCCGGCACCGTCTATTACCTGATGGGGAATTTGCCGGCGGCGCTCGAGTACTGGAACCGCATCGGCAAACCGTACATCACGTCGCTGAATTTCGACTCGCAGCTGCGCGTGCGGCGATTGCTGCTGGATCGCGCGGTGGCGTTTTCTCCGGCGGCTGTGCTCGAGGAGCCGCAGCTGGAAACGACCGATGTGCGCGTGGATGGGCTGGGGATTTTTTCCACCTACAACATCGTGCTGAGCGCACGGCAGGATGGAAATTTTGACGCTGAATTCCATGCGCTGGAGCGCGACGGATTCGGCAGCCCGCTGGCGGCGCTGGTTTCCACGTTCAGCGGCTTGCCGTACGAGACGATTTATCCGAGTTATTACGACATGGGGCGCTCCGCAATCAATGTGCGGTCGCTGCTGCGCTGGGACAAGGAGAAGCGGCGGGCGTGGGTTGCGGTGGAATCGCCATTGCGCGATTTGCCGCAGCACCGGTTGCAATTTTCCGGCGATGCGCGCAACGAGAACTGGGCGGTGCGGCGGTCGTTTACGGGAATCGCGCCGGTGCTGGGATCGCTGAACCTGGAGCGGCAGACGGCGACGGCGTCCATGGATGCGTTTACGACGGGGCGGTTTCAGTGGTCGCTGGGCGCGGAGTTCAGCCACAGGAATTATCGGAATGTGGTGGAGGGATCAGCGCTGCCGTCGTCGCTGCTGATTCCAGGGTCGGCGCTGGGGTTTCAGGCGTCGATGCAGGGTAAGCCGCTCGATGTGCCCGTGCATCGGTTCACCCTGACAACGAGTGCGTCATCGGATACGACGCGGCTCTGGTCCACTCCAACGCACATCTTCGAGAAGGTGCAGGGGTCGGCGCTCGCGCACTGGTTTCCGCAGGCGCAGTCGAACAACTGGGAGGTGCAGCAGACGGTGCGCGGCGGCGGAATCGTGGGCGCGGCGCCCTTCGATGAGCTGTTCATGCTGGGCGTGGAGCGCGATAACGATTTGTGGCTGCGGGGGCATATCGGCACGCGCGGGGGGAAGAAGGGCAGCTCGCCGCTCGGGGATCGATTCTTTCTGGCGAACAGCGACGTGTACCGGCGCGTGTACAGCAACGGGCTGATCGGGATCGAGGCCGGTCCGTTGTTCGATATCGGGCGGATGGGCGCTCCGGCGAACGGGCTTTCAACGAGCCAGTGGCTCTTCGATACCGGCGTCGAGGCGAAGCTGACGGTGCTGGGCACGAATGTGGTGCTGACGTGGGGGCGCGATCTGCGGACCGGGCACAATGCGTTCTATGGAACCGCGCAGTAGCGCGGTTCCTGGATTCGCCCATACGATAGAGAATCAGGCTCTGCTAACCAAGGCACACATCCCGCAGGGGCTGAAGCCCCATGTTTTCGGATCGCCAACGGCACGACTGAAGTCGTGCCCTGACACAAAGCGGCAGCCCGAAAGACATTTTATGGTTCCAACGACTCGCGTTCGCTTTGCGCCCTCGCCTACGGGATTTTTGCATGTGGGCAACGCCCGCACGGCTCTGTACAACTGGCTCTTCGCCCGGCACACGGGCGGCGCGTTCCTGCTGCGCATTGAAGACACGGATATCGACCGCAGCGAAGTCCGCCACGAGGCGCAGCTGATGGAAGATCTGCAGTGGCTGGGGCTGGACTGGGACGAGGGACCGGGCGTCTTCGGTCCGCATGCGCCGTACCGGCAGTCGGAGCGGCTGGGGATTTACCGCGAGCACACGGATCGGCTGCTGCGCGAAGGCAAGGCGTATCGCTGCTTCTGCACGGCGGAGCAACTGGAGGAGGAGCGGAAGCAGGCCGCGGCCGC
>DATGJK010000584.1:0-11439 GCA_035295245.1 Acidobacteriaceae bacterium | reverse complement strand
GCTGGTTCGAGTTGCATCGTTGCAAGCGGACACTGGCGGGTAACCGTGCGTCATCCCCATCGAAAGCTCTCCGTTCCTGGTTCGCGCGCCTCGCCAAATCACCCAATGCCTGGACGCTCGACGCTGATCTCCTTCCTCAGCAGGAGCTCAGCGACAAACGAACGGCGTTCCTGGGTGACGGCAGCGCGGAGATCCACCTGTCTGTAGCCTCGGAAACATCCACGGTTCGCAAGGTCGGATAATCTCGACCCCGTTGAATCCCGCCCGCCACGATGGCGACACAGATGCTGTGTAGTGATGGGGCGACGTTCGCAGGCATCGTGCTGATACAACTTCGCCCTCGTCGCTGGCGTCTAAGCGTCTGGCTGTCTTTCGAATCCCGCGGCAGGAAGATGCGCGCGGAAGGAGAACACAGTGGTTACGTCCTGCACGACAAGGCCTGTACGTATCGGCCTTTCACTAGCCTCCCTCATTCTGGTTTCTTCTTTATCTCTTCTGATCGCTGGTTGCGGCTCATCCGCCGGTACCCTTCCCGTGCCACCGCCGACTGTGACGATCTCCGCGCAGCCGGGATCGATTACCGCAGGCGATTCGGCGATGCTCACTATTGCAGCCACCGATGCCCAAACCGTGACTGTCACGGGATCGGACGGCAGCATGTATAACCTGGCGCCAGGTGGAGGCAGCCAAAAAGTCGATCCGGCGGCGACCACCACCTACACCGCGACCGCGGCAGGTGTCTCGGGTAAAGCGACGGCGAAGGCAACCGTCACCGTTGGGGCGGCGGCGCAGCCTACCGTTACGATCACGGCGTCTCCTGGCACCATCAACGCGGGAGCCTCGTCCACCCTGACCGTCACTGCAGCGAATGCCACTTCCGTAATCATCTCCGGCAGCGATGGAAAGAGTTACACGCTCCAGAGCACCGGGGGGACGCAATCGGTGTCGCCGTCATCGACGACAACCTATACCGCTACGGCAACGGGCGCTGGCGGCAAGGCCACGGCGACGGCCACAGTAACGGTCGCCAATTCTCCGACGGTTACGATTTCCGCCAATCCCACAACGGTACAGGCCGGCGCTTCTTCCATGCTGACCGTTACCGCTTCCAATGCGAGCACAGTGGTTGTCAACGGGTCCGATGGTACTTCGTACAACCTGTCCTCCGCCGGTGGAACTCAGAAAGTGACCCCTGCGCAGACGACCACTTATACGGCCACGGCGACTGGTTCCAACGGCACGACCGCGAAGGCGAATGTCACCATCACGGTTTCCGGCTCCGCTGCGCCGACTGTTTCGATTGTGGCGAGCCCCTCGTCGATCACGCAGGGCAATTCTTCTACCTTGACCGTCACGGCGACAAATGCCACCACGGTTACGATTTCTGGTTCTGACAGCACCAGCTATAGCCTGCAGCCAAATGGCGGAACACAGGCTGTCTCTCCGTCATCGACCACAACCTATACCGCAACCGCCACCGGCCCCGGCGGAACAGTATCCGCCACCGCGACTGTGACTGTCGTCCCGCCGGGCAGCGTCAAGTCCATCAATCACGTCATCTTCATGCTGCAGGAGAATCACAGCTTCGACAATTACTTCGGCATGCTCAATCCCTACCGCGCTGCGAACGGATGGAGCAAGGCTTCCGATGGTAAGACTTACGCAATCGACGGTATTGACGACAAGCTCAGCACCATCAGCAATCAGAATGATCTCGGGCAGACGTTTCCGTTGTTCAAGTTCACCACCACCTGCATTGACGACCTGTCGTCGGCATGGCTGGAGAGCTACGGCGACGTGTACCGCTGGGACTTCTCGACCACCCGTCCCATCTACATGGATGGATTCGTGCACACCGCTGAAGGATTCGCGAACACCTGCAACGCGAGTCGCGACTGCTCCGGAACGTTTTCCGATACAGCCGGGAAGCGCGCCATGGGTTATTACGATCAGGGATTCCTGAACTACTACTACTACATGGCCTCACAGTTCGCGCTGTCCGACCGCTGGTTCTCGCCGGTTTCCAGCAAAAGCATTTCGAATCGAATCGCGGTCTTCAGCGGCGGCACGACTCAGGGTCTGGTGAAGGACCCCGGCAGCGACGACCAACTGCCCCAGCTGGCGATCGGGACGATCTTCCAGGAACTGGATCAGGCGAACGTTTCCTGGAAGATCTACTACACCGTCGATCAGTCCCTGTGCAGTGATCCAAACGAGTGCTCGAACCCCGGATCGAAGCTTCCGGCGACAGATTTTGGCACCTTCCAGTATTCCTACCGATACATGTACGACAACCCCTCCGGCGCGACCTGCACGGCGCCCACGCAGCCTTCCAGTGTCGTTGGCGATTCCAGCAATTCGTTCTGCATCGATCCCAACCACATCGCGCCGCTGTCGCAGTACTTCACCGACATCGCCAATGGCACACTTCCCAGCTTTGCATTCATCGAGGCAGGTTACGGGAACAACGACGAGCATCCGGGATCCGGTCAATCGATCCTGGCCGGCCAGGCGCAGGTCGCGAAGATCGTCAACTCCCTCATGCAGAGTCCGTCGTGGAAGGACTCGGTTTTCTTCCTCAGTTATGACGAGGGTGGCGGACCGTACGATCACGTGCCGCCGGTGCCGGGCCATTCAAATGACTACACGGATGCGACCGTGGGCGATCAGGCGAAAACCGCCATCCCTGATATCTCATCGATTGCCGTCAATCCCGACAGCTACAAACCGTGCGTACCGGCGGGCAAACCGACGACGCACTGCGACTTGGCGACTGTTGATCCCGGCGCTAAACCGACCGACGCACCCGCCGTCAACGGCTTCGCAGCCCAGCTCGGATTCCGCGTGCCGAACATAGTGATCTCGCCGTTCACGAAAGCTCACTATGTCTCGCATACTCCTATGGACCATACCGCCATCATCCGATTCGTCGAAGACCGGTTTATCGGGAATGGGCAGTACCTGACAAAACGCGATGCCGCGCAGCCGACTCTGCTCGATTTCTTCGACTTCACGGGCAAGCCGTGGACGACTCCGCCCGCTCCGCCTACGCCGGCGGCCGTCGGGAATTCGTGCCAGCCCGACAACATGGGGCCGTAACAGGCTCGCGTAGTGGCAGCCCGCGAGCCCGTCTGCCAGCCTTCGCGTGTGACGACTCGCGTCCTTGACCACGCGCGTCGTCCGTTTGATGGGACAGCCGCATGGACCGATCAGCGCCCGCATGTGGAAAGATGAAGCCGCCCCTGAATCGATACGGGTGTTACGGCCGCGACGTCATGCTCGCCGCCCACTGCAGCCTATCGGGCTGCAAGTTCCGTAACCTGATACCTCTCGCCGTCGAATTCCGCGGTCACTCTCACCGATTGACCCTCATGTAACTGATGAGCATCATGCAGACGGTAAGGGTCGAAATGGAATTCGTAGGTCTGGTTGTCGCTGGGATTGACGATCACCAGACGGCCGGAGGAGAAATCGAGCATCGAAATCTGGCCGCTGAACGTAAACGCCGAGCCCGGAGTCGCCAGCACATTGATATGCGTCGCGACGCCTCGTCCGCCGGCGGCTGGCTGAAAGGTGACGTTCACCAGCGAGCCGCGCATCAGATCGCCGATTCCGCTTCCGCCAGAGGCAAACTCCTTTTGCCCTACGCGGACAATAGGCGTATCCATCGGAATGGAAAGATGCACCGCCTGGTGTGAAAGCGACGAAATGACGACCAGATTGCGTGAGCTCGGATTGAAGCTCTCCACCTGTCCCTGGCATTCGCCTTCGGGGACTGTCGACAACATATGAATGCGCAGAGCGAAGACCTTCGTGCCGTCGAGAGTGGTCTCCACCGAAGCATGACTTGCGGGCTTCAGGTCCAGCACATCGATCCGCTTGCCGTTGCTGTAAATCTGGGTCCGTTCGTCGTAAAAAAGCTTCATCTTGTCATTGCTGCCGAACAGGCGCAGCGTGATCTCGTCGCGCACCGGATCCACCTTCCGGATCTCTCCGCCGATGACGCTGCTTTTGCCCGGAGGAGGGGGAGGCAGATTCCGCGCTGGGGGAGCGACGGCCGGAGCCGGAATCGCGTTTTCCAGGGGAACGTTGGAAGCAGGTGTAGCCTGCTGAGGACTTTGGGCAGGCGCCACGCCACTGGCCATGACGACTGCGAGAAGAAGAATCATTCCTTAACACCTGTGCCTCGACATGAACGGCAAGTCCTTAGATGGAGGTCGGTCCCCGTTGGTGGTCTGGAACCCCGGCGGGATAAACCCGCACCGCGGCAACACATTGGCCGCTTTCGCATCCAACCCGTATACCCGGATGGCATGTCTGCGCGTATCGGGTTGAACGCCGTCCCGGGTTTGCCTCTATGTCACGTTCGCGGCTTTATGCACTTTCGGTTCTGGCACTTGCCGTTTGCGTCACCGCTCCGCTCGCCCGGGCCGGAGACCTCCGCATCACCCTTCCCCGGCGCAGCAAACTCACACCTGTGCAGCGCCTCAACCGTGAGGGAGTCGAAGCAGTCCAGAAGCGTCATTACGACAAGGCCGAGGCGCTCTTTTACAAGGCCTATTTGTTTGACCCGTCCGATCCCTTTACGCTAAACAATCTCGGCTACATCTCCGAGCTGCAGGGGCAGCTGGACCGGGCGCAGAACTTCTACAAGCTGGCGGCCGAGCAGGGCTGCGGCGCCATCATCGCCGTCAGTGACGACAAGAACCTGCAGGGCAAGCCGATGATGTTCGCGCTGGATACGCTCAAGAACGAGCCCATGCGCATCAATCGCATGAATGTCGAAGCCCTCCAGCTTCTGAACGTCGATAACGGATTCGAAGCCCTGATGGTTTTGCGGCGGGCACTCAAAATGGATCCGCAGAATCCGTTCACTCTGAATAATCTTGGCGTTGCCAGCGAGGCGATCGGCGATTACGAAGGCGCTCTGCGCTTCTATGACGAGGCCGCGGACCTGAATTCCAGTGAGCCTGTCGTCGTAACCCTGAAGAAGGAGTTCCGCGGGAAGCCGGTGAGCCGGGTAGCCGCCGCGAGTGCCAACAATCTGCGCAAAAGAATGCACAACATGGACTTGGGTCAGGCGCGTGCCCACATGCTGGAACTGCGCGGCGTCTTCGAAGTCAATGAGAATGACTGGGCTGACGCCAAAAAGGATTTTCTGGAGGCGTACAAGCTGGATCCCTACAGCGCTTTTGCCCTGAACAATCTCGGCTATGTTGCGGAGCGCGACGGTGATCTGGAGACGGCGCAGTATTTCTATGCTCGGGCGCGAGGGGCAGCCGACGCCCACGCCCGTGTAGGCCTCGCTACGCACTCCATCGTCGACGGCTCGCGTCTAAACACTGTCGCTGAGGAAAACACCGGCAAAGTGGACGACGCCTTGCAGGGATACGCCCGGGAACGTCGGCAGGAGCAGGGGCCGATTGAACTGACGCCGAGGTATGGATCGATTCAGCCGGACGCCTCTGCCCGGCCCACAACGCCACCGGCCTCGAAGCCCCAGCCGCCACAGTAGCCCCGAGGTGATTTAGAGCACAATGAACAACGCACCTTGTTCATCGCAGGAGTGGATGTCTCTTCTCTCCAGTCTTCTGCTCGCGCCCCCTCAGTCGGCGGTCGCGGCAGAGGCCCAGGAGACGCTCGTCCCTCTGCATCGCGAGGACTTCGATGCGCTGCTGGCGCTCGCCAACGCCAATCATGTCGTAATCCGCGGCATGGAGGTCATCCAGGCATTTTTCCAGGCAGCTGGTGACGAACGCGCTGAATGGGCGTCCGCCGCTATCGCGGCCGAGCAGGCTCGAATCGCTGCCGCCCTTCGGCCTCTTGATGAAATCTGCCGCGCCTTTGTCGCCAGGGGACTCGACGTTACGGTGATGAAGTCTCTTGACCATTGGCCGGATCTGGGGAGCGATCTCGACCTCTACACGAATGCCACTCCGCAGGCCGTGTGCGCGCTGATGACGGAGCAGTTTGGCGCGAAGATTGCACCACGCAGCTGGGGAGACCGCCTTGCATGCAAGTGGAACTTCGAAATTCCCGGCTTGGCGGAATCTGTGGAAGTGCATGTGGGCAGGCTGGGACAAACTGGCGAGCAAATGGTGCTTGCGTCGCGTCTCCCCAGCCGTGCCCGCTCGGTCGAGATGGGGGGATACGCGTTCCCGGTACCATCGGCGTCCGACCGGCTCATGATCTCGACGCTGCAGCGCATGTATCGGCACTTCTACTTCCGGCTGTGCGACATCGTCGACTCGGCATGGCTCGTTGGCTCGGGCCTGCTCGATTTCTCCGACCTGCGCGCATCGGCGCAGTCTGCCGGCATCTGGGAAGGAGTAGCAACGTACCTGGTAATTGTTTCCGATTACGTACGGCAATATCGCGGCAGAGACCTCGGGTTGCCCCACTTTGTGAAAGATGCGGCTCGTTTTGGCGGGAATCTCGTATATTTCAATCGCGATTTTCTCCGCGTTCCCATCATGCCGCAATCCGCCAGCCTCTACCGCACGCAGCTCAGTGGCTTGCTGCGCAAGGGAGAACTGTACAGCAGCGCGCGACTCGGTCTGCTGCCATGGCTGGCTACAGCCGCTGCCGTCGGCCAGAAGCTCACCGGCAGCGATAAAGGCATTTGGTAGTTATTGTTCGGATGTCCGTGATTTCTCGACATCACGGGCTTCGTGCTTATGGGAATTCGCATCCATGAAAAGGAGGTGCCGGGCGTTCTGCCTCCCGGCAATGATCGCGCTATGGGCTATCCCGCATTGAGAACTCCGGAATTCGAAGCTGAAGTAGAGAGCCAGGCCGAACGAACCAATAATGGCCTCTACCTGTGCACCAGGCCTGTCGTATTCGGGAAACCCCTGCAGGAAGAGTCGCTGTTCTCGACGCTGAGCGCAAACCTGCGCGACGCGCTCTTTCCGCAGAAGCTGCCTCCGCTGCACCTGACTTCCCGGCCCGTCGCCGTTGCCGATCCCCTGGCCGTACGGCGTGGTCCCGGATCGCACATTCTCGCGTTTATGGTGCACGCCACGGCGATCGCCGCGATCTTGTGGGTCACGATGAACCTGCACACTACCCATGTGAAGTCGGTGCAGGCGCACGTCATTACGCCGATCTTTTTCAAGCCTTATATCCCGCCGACCATTCCCGCGCCCAAAGTGATGGGTGGCGGCGGTGGTGGCGGCGCGCACAAAATTGTGGAGCCAGTTAAGGCTAAATTGCCTCCCATGGTCAAGCAGCCGATTACTCCTCCGCAGATCCTGAAGATCGATAACCCGAAACTGCCGCAGCCGGCCGCCATCCAGGTGCCGCAGAAGATCAACCTGCCGCAGAACACGAATATGCCCAACGTCGGCATGCCCAACTCGACGCAGGTTGCGCTTGCGTCCCAGGGGCCCGGCAGCAATTCCGGCTTTGGCACCACCTCGGGCGGCGGTATCGGCTCAGGTCACGGCGCCGGCCTCGGTGCGGGCATGGGCGGCGGATACGGCGGCGGCATCATGAGCGTCGGCGCTGGCGTTACGGCTCCTGTGCTCGTCCACCAGGTGCAGCCTGAATTCACCGACGACGCCCGGGCCGCAAAGCTGGAAGGCACCGTGGAGATCAGCCTCATTGTTGATGCCTACGGCAATCCGAAAAACATCGTTGTCGTGCGTCACCTCGGAATGGGTCTCGACCAGAAGGCGATTGAGGCGGTAAGCCAATACAAGTTCAAGCCCGCCACGTACCAGGGGCACCCCGTGGCTGTGCGCCTGATGGTCGACGTCGCCTTCCACCTCTACTGAGTTCTCGAAGTTTAGCCAACTCCTCCTTCAGCGGAGCCTCCGGGCTCCGCTTTTCTTTGCCCAGCGCTAATTCAGGCGGGCCCTAACCTCCCGGCCTCCGGTCCGGGCATCACTGGACATGCAAAATAATGCATGCCTCTCCTGCCGAAATTGCATCTTAGGCCTCATAGGTTGAGGAGTATCCGTACTCCTGCCATCTCCTTATGCTCGCAATGCAATCCCTCCGATCGTTGCTTCTCCGCTGGATTGGCCCAGCGGCTTTCACCGTCTTTGTTTCTGCAGGCGTCGCGAACGCGCAGACGGCCCCCGTCGGCCAACGCTCCGAAGCGCAGGCTATGCCCGCTTCGACGCAGAACCCTCCTGCAAATTCGGCGATGAACGAGGACTACACGCGGCGCGAGATTCAGCCCAATCTGAGCGTCGACCGTGACCCGGTCCTGTCACCCGATGCTGCGGATAATCGCGACGTCACTCCGGCCACTTCCATCACGGCGACAAAAGGGCAGTCCAACGTCTACGTGCTGCATGAGAATGTCGACGAGGTCCTGCTGCCCTGTACGGTCGTTGATGAGCAGGGGCAGCTCGTCACCGATCTCAACAAGGCGAATTTCACGGTCTGGGAAGATGGCGCTCCTCAGAGCATCATCTCTTTCGATCATGGCGACGTGCCCATCTCCCTCGGGATCCTGGTGGACAATTCCGGCTCCATGCGCGACAAGCGTCGGGCCGTGAATGAAGCCGCCCTCGATCTGGTCCGCCAGTCCAACCCGCGCGATACGGCCTTCGTTGTGAATTTCAATGAGAAGGCCTATCTCGACCAGGGCTTCACTTCGAATGTGAGCTATCTCGAGCGGGGTCTCTCGCACTACGATGCCCGTGGCACAACGGCGATTTACGATGCCGTTGCGGCCTCCGCCGACGAACTGGCGCATTACTCGAAGTGGCCGACGCAGGTCATCCTGATCATTACCGATGGTGAAGACGACGCCTCGCGCCTCACTCTCGCGCAGACTGTGCGCCGCGTACAGCAGCTCAACGGACCCGTCGTGTACAGCATTGGCCTGCTTTACGATTCGCCGAGCAAAGAGGAGGCGCAGCGCGCCCGCGATGAGCTGCAGACGCTTTCCAGCAGCACCGGGGGCATTGCCTACTTCCCGCGGTCGCTGGATGACGTCAACGACGTGGCCCGCGAGGTGGCGCGCGTCATCCGCAATCGCTACACGCTCGGCTACACATCGACCAAGCCGCCCAACCTCGGTGGATACCGGCACGTCCGCGTGGAGGCGCGCCTCGGCAAACACCAGCTGACGGTGAGAACGCGAACCGGATACTTCCCGCGTGAGATCCAGCAGATGCACCAGGAGCAGACGGCCGAGGAGATCAAGACGGCCCAGTCCCCGCCGCCCACCGAATCGCACCAGCAATAGCCTCAGCACATGCATGTTCCGGCCCGGCAGCGGCTTCCGCTCCGGGCCGTTTTGCTTGCCGGCGGCTGGTAAGCCTCCAGGAATCAGTCGCTTTGGTTAAAGCAAAACTTGCCTCCGATTTTGCTTGACTGTATTGCGGATTGCGATAAGATGATTGCGATTTGCGATATTAACCGTGAAGCTCGGCGAGAAAATGCGCTACCTCCGCGAAGTCGAGGGCAATCTTCGCGGCATGAATCGGGCGATGACGCAGCAGGAGCTCATGCGCGCCATCCGCGAGGAAACCGGCGAGTCGCTCAGCCAAAGCTACCTCTCGCAGATCGAAAGCGGAGCGCGCCCGCACCTGACCAACACCACGCGCCAGGTGCTGGCGAAATTCTTCAAGGTACATCCCGGCTATCTGGTGGACGATCCCGAGGGCTATAGCGCCGAGTTGCTCAGCGATGCCCGCGCGCTCGAAGACAAGCTCGATCTGTGGCTCATCAGCGGCGCAGAGCGCTTCCGTCGCGACCAGCCGCTGCGTCAGGCGTTGCTGGCTCTGGCTCGTCATGCGGACACACGCCGCTGCCTGCTGCTGCTGCACTCCATTATCGAGACCCCCGGCCTGGTGGATCGGCTCTTTGATGTCCTGGAGTCGCCCACTTTGCCGGCTTCCTCCGCAGGCACCCCATTACCCATGCAGCCTGTCATGCGCCGATCCGAGAGGGGCAGGAAGGAGGCCCAGAAATGACGACCTTTTATCTCATCTGCTTTACCCTTGGCCTGACGTTGACCATCCTCTCCGCGCTGGGGGCTTTCACTCACCTGCATTTCGGCCACGTCCACATGCATCTCGGTCACGCCCACGCGCACGTGCATATTCCGGGAGCAAAAGGCGCGGTCAGCAAGGGCGGCGTAAGCCCCATCAACGGATTCACCCTCGCCGCCTTCCTTTGCTGGTTCGGCGGTTGTGGCTATCTGCTGACGCGCAGCGGAGACTTCGCGCTCCTGACGATTCTCCTCCTGGCTCTGATCACCGGTCTGGCGGGTGGCGCAATCCTTTTCTGGTTTCTGGTCCGCGTGCTGCTGCCGCATGAAAGGGAACTCACCGCAGAGGAAACCGCGATCGTCGGCATGTACGGTCTGGTGACCAGCCCCATTCGCGAGGGGGGAACCGGAGAGATTCAGTTTTCCCAGAACGGCAGCCGTCACTCTGCACCTGCCCGATGCGATGCGGACGGCATGCTCGCGCTTGGCACTGAGGTCGTCGTCATGCGCTACGAGCAGGGCATTGCGTATGTGCGGGCGTGGGACGAAATCGCCGGGGAGGCCTCGTCCACGTCTGCAAAGTCTTCAACCTCCAACCAGTAACCGTCCTGATGGAAAGGATCAGGCGTTATGCCAAGCACCTACTACTTTGTCATCGTTGGTTGCTGCCTGCTGGCGGTCATTATCCTGTCCGGCATGCTGGCCCGGATGTTTCGCAAGGCCGGCCCGAATGAGGCGCTCATCGTCTATGGCTTCCGCGGACCGCGTGTCATCAAGGGACACGGCACGATCATCTTCCCCATGGTCGAGAGCTGCCGCGAGCTTTCGCTCGAACTGATGTCCTTCGACGTCGCGCCGCAGCAGGATCTCTACACGAAGCAGGGCGTCGCCGTAACCGTCGAAGCCGTGGCGCAAATCAAGGTTCGCAGCGATCAGGAGTCGATTCTCACCGCCGCCGAGCAGTTTCTGACCAAGACGCCTCCCCAGCGTGAAGGTCTCATCCGCCTCGTGATGGAAGGGCACCTGCGGGGCATCATCGGCCAGCTCACCGTCGAGCAGATCGTCAAAGAGCCGGAGATGGTTGCCGACCGCATGCGTTCAACCTGCGCCGGTGACATGAGCAAGATGGGACTCGAGGTTGTCTCCTTCACCATCAAGGAGGTTCGCGACAAGAACGAGTACATCCTCAATATGGGCCGCCCCGACATCGTCCGCATCAAGCGCGATGCTGAAATCGCTGCCGCCGAGGCCGAACGTGACACCGCTATCCAGCGCGCCAACGCCATGCGCGAATCCGCCGTCGCCAAGGCAGCTGCCGATCAGGCTCGTGTCATTGCCGAGACTGCGTCGCTGGCCAAACAGGCCGAAGCGCAGCGCGACCTCGACATCCAGAAAGCGCAGTTCTCCGAACAGAGCCGACGGCAGCAGGCGCAAGCCGACAAATCCTATGAGCTGCAGACCAACATTACCCAGCAGCAGGTGGTCGC
>DATGJK010000583.1:0-5819 GCA_035295245.1 Acidobacteriaceae bacterium | reverse complement strand
CCCCCACAGACAGCCCGAATCTGCTCCAGAGTGATCACGCCCGGCCGGAAAATCACGCAACCCTCATCGCTGACCGCAACCACGGTCGACTCCACTCCGTGCGTGGTCTCGCCGCCATCGAGAATGGCGTCGATGCGCCCTTCCAGGTCCTGGGCAACGTGCTCCGCCGTCGTGGGGCTGGTCCGCCCAAAAGTGTTGGCGCTGGGAGCCGCGACCGGAAGTTGCGCCGCCTGCAGCAAGGCGCGGGCCACCGGATGCGCGGGCATGCGCAGCCCCACTCGGGGGAGCCCCGCTGTGACTATGTCCGGAACCTGCTGGTTCTTCGGCAGCAACAGCGTCAGCGGCCCGGGCCAAAAGGCTTCGATGAGCCGCCGTGCGCTCTCAGGAACCTGCACGGTGAGTGCATCCAGCATGGCCACATCGGCGACGTGGACGATCAGCGGATCCCAGTTGGGCCGCTGCTTCGCCTCGAAGATCTTCGCTACCGCCCGCGCATCAAGCGCGTTGGCGCCCAGCCCGTAGACCGTCTCCGTGGGAAACGCCACCGTGCCGCCGCCCCGCAGAATCTCTGCCGCCTGGCGGATGGATTGTTTCGATGCTGGGTTCTCCAGGTCGCCGGCATCGGCCAGGAGTCGCTGTGTCTTCATTCGCCCCTGAGTGCCATCGTATCGCGGCGGCTGGGCGGCGAAGATCAGCCGGCCGGCTGCCACAACTCGACGCGGTTCCCCTCGGGATCGGTGATCCACCCGAATTTGCCGTAGCTTTGGTGATCGCGCTTTGGATCGACTTGAACGCCGTCGGCGGCCAGCTTGTCGAGAAGCGCGTCAAGATTGTCGACCTGGAAGTTGATCATCGCCGGCTGGCTGGTCGGGAAGTAGCTGCTGCTCTGCGGGAAAAACGCGACGGTAATGACGGAGCGCTCGTGTTCCGCGGGGATGGAGATAAACCCCTGGCTCGCGGGAAGGCCGAGGTGCTTCTCGTACCAGGTATGAAGGGCCTTGGGGTCGCGGGCGCGGATAAAGATGCCTCCAATACCAGTGGCTTGCGGCATGACTATTCCTCCTCCGAAAGGAGATCGGTGAGCGTTTTGGGGTGCTTCTGTCCGCGCTTCTCTTCGCGCGGGGCGTCAGGGATGACGCGCTCCGGTTTGGGCTGACCGACACGTTCGCGGGCGTTCGCCTTGACCGCTTTCACCGCGGAGAACCTCTTCTTTTTGGCTCGTTTCCTCGGCATTCTGCCCGTGCTTCCCCGGAATCTTGCGCGGATTTCAAAGTACCATCAATGCCCGGCGGCAATGTGAAATACTTGCTGGGGAGTGATTGGGCCATGGAAGAACGCGACTTTTTTGACGAGAAAGCGGAACAACGGACTCATACGCTGACGTGTCCCCATTGCGGTCAGCCCGGCGAATACAAGCTGCGCTGGCTGGTGAGAACGCGCAAAGCGCAGTTACCACGCAACGCGGACGAGCGGGACCGCGCGCGCTTTGCCAAGGCGCAATCGTATATGGTTCGGCAGGACGATATGGTGGCGTGCGCGAATATCCGCTGCCGCAAGCGCTTTGAGGTGACAAGCCTGCAGTCGGTGGCGTTCGTGCAGTCGGCCTAACGGCGCAACTGCAGGTGCGGAAAGCCGGTTTGCAAGGGCACAACGTTTGTCGTGCCATAAGACCGCGAATCAGATCGGCTTGAACCACCGAGGCAAGCTCTGGGCTCCGTGTCGGTCGTCTGGATTGCGGTAGTTTCGCAGCGAAACTGGTAGCGATGAGTCACGAAGGAATCCGTCTGGTCAGCGCTGACGAAACGCAGCGTGAGTCCGCGCCGCTGCCCCGCGACGCAGTCACGCCGGTCAAAGTGCGCGTCCAGCAGACCAGCGGGCAGGGGCTGGAGATCGCCTGGAAGGACGGCCATCGCAGCCACTGGAGCTTCGCCTGGCTGCGGAACGCCTGCCCCTGCGCCACCTGCCACGAGGAGCGCGAGGCGGAAGGACGCGAGCCGGGGATTCCCAAGCCGCAGGCCCCGGGATTGCTGCCCATGTACAAGCCTCCGGCCCGGCCGGAATCGTCCCAGCCTGTCGGCAATTACGCACTCAGCTTCAAGTGGAACGACGGCCACGCCACCGGAATTTATTCCTGGGATTACCTGCGCCGCCACTGCCAATGCGAAGCGTGCAGGACGGAGCGGGTGAAGGGCTGAACCCGCGCCCTGTTAATCATTCAGGTGATAGCGAATCCGTCAATCAAATTTGCTATTCCCCTCAGCCTCAGACGCTTGCCGCATCCCCAGTTATTTTTTGCGAGCCTTGAAGGGAAGGTCGGCCGCTCAGCGTCCCGATCCCCTGCCCTTCGCCGCTTCGAGCGCTGTCGTCACCTTCGTATAGAAGCCGGCGAGGTCTTCGCCCGGCCCCATCGTCAGCCGGCGGTAGACCTTCAGCAGTGGATAGATCTGCAAGCCGCCGATATCCAGCGCCGGCATGGCGACCTCCCGTCCGGGGTAGACGGCCATGATCCACTCCGCCGGATAGCGACGGCGGAAGACCTCTCCAAAGTAAGCGCCCCACATCCGTGTCGCGTTCTCCAGATCAGCCTCGGGAACGGGAGTGCGCGCGGCCAGCACCGTCTCCAGACGGGCGATCGACTCCGGCGAATAGTCGAGCGTCATGCCGTGATCGTCGGCGGCGATCCGCACCGCTTCGTCGGCGACCGCGCCCATCATCGCGTCGAGCGAGTCGAATTCCGCGCCGGAAATTTGGATCGAATCCATTGCTCCCTCAGACTACAGGAAGTGATGTGCATGCCGGATAATCAGCCATGGAGCGAACCTGTGGCGGGCCGCGTCTGATCGTGATTTGTGGACTTCCCGGCTCGGGTAAGACAACTGCTGCCCTCTTGCTCGAGAGACAACTGGGCGCGGTAAGGCTTTCCGCCGATGACTGGATGTCGGAGCTGGGAATCAATCTGTGGAACGAGGCGGTGCGTGCGCGGATTGAGTCGCTGCAGTGGAAGCTGACGCAGCAGCTCCTTCTCGCGGGTCTGATCGTCATCGTCGAGTGGGGGACGTGGGGCCGAGACGAACGGGATGTCCTGCGTCTGGGAGCACGCAAACTGGGCGCGGCGGTCGAGCTGCATTATCTGTCAGTACCCGTCGAAGTGCTCTGGGAGAGAGTCCGGCAGCGGGGAATGGAGGATCCCCCGATCAGCCGTGAAATGCTGGAATCCTGGTATGAGAAATTTCAAAGCCCGACGCCCGAAGAGATGGCGCTCTTCGATCCTCCGCTGGTAAACGGAGCAGTGTCCTGAGTCCAGCTGAGCCGCCGGGACAGGATGCGCCCTGCCCATGTATCTTTAAAGTTTGCCGACAAATTCTGCAGCAGCACGCAAGTTTATGGTCTTCGTTCAGCCGTTGGAGGTTTCGTCTGTTGAAAGGTAAGGTGCTTTCCTGGATGGCAGGGGCGGCGCTGGCCGCTGGTTTGAGCCTGGGCGCAGCAGCCCAGAATCCGGCGCAGATCACGCCGCAGCCGAGTCCGCAATTGCCGCCGGCGGCGCCGCTGGCCGGCGTGAAGTACGATTACCGCTGGGAAATCTACGGAGGCCTCGCTTACTCCCACTTCGATGCGGGTCCGAACCTGCTGCAGGGCGCGAACCTCGGCGGCTTCGACGCCCGGGCAGTGCGCGAATTCAGCCGCCGGTGGGGCGTAGGCGCAAACATCCGCGGCTACTATGGAACGACCGGCGTCGAGCCCAACTGCGGCGACTGCACCGGCTCAGGCCCGAACGGAGGCCCCATTCGCGGGCCATTCGTGAGCGAACACATGTTCCTCGCCGGACCGGAGGTTCGCGCGCTGAGCAACGAGCACGCAGCCATGATGCTGCATGCCTTTGTCGGCGGAGCCTATGGAGACTTTCAGCGGGCCATCGGCAATGTGAATCCGGCTTCCCTGGGCCTCTTCTCGAACCAGTTCGCCTTTGGCGGCGCCTTCGGCGGATCCATTGACCTGAACCGCTCGCCGCGCCTGGTCTTCCGCATCGCGCCCGATGCCACCCTCACCAACTTCGGTGGCGCAGGCCTCAAGGAGCAATTCGCCATTTCGGTGGGCCTGGTCTACCGCATGGGACACCGCTTCGCACAGAGATAGCCAGCAGTGAGAAGACGGTGCGGGAGAAGCCTGGCTTCTCCCGCCTTGTTTTAGCCGCGGTCGAGCGACGCCATATCGATGACGAACCGGTACTTCACGTCCGCTTTCACAACCCGTTCGAAGGCTTCATTGATCTTCTGGATCGGAATCACTTCCACATCCGCCACAATGTTCTTCTCCGCACAGTAATCGAGCATCTGCTGCGTCTCGGGCATGCCGCCGATGATCGAGCCGGACAGGTTGCGGCGTTTGAAGAGCAGATTGCCCATGTTGATCACCGGCGGCTTGTCCGGCAGCCCCACCTGCGCGTAGGTTGCGTCGCGCTTCAGAGCTTCCAGGTAGGGATTGATATCGTGCGGTGCGGAAACCGTGTCGAGGATGAAATCGAAGGAGGCCGCCTGCTTTTTCATCGCCGCCGCATCTTTCGAGATAACCACTTCATCGGCCCCGAGTCGCTTCGCATCCGCCACCTTCGACTCCGACGTGGTGAACTGCACGACGTGAGCTCCAAACGAATGCGCGAACTTGAGCGCCATGTGGCCGAGCCCGCCGAGTCCCACGACGCCCACCTTCTTGTTGGGGCCGACCTTCCAGTGGCGCAGCGGCGAATACGTCGTGATGCCGGCGCAGAGCAGCGGAGCCACTCCGGCGGGGCTGAGCTTCGACGAGATGCTGTGAACGAAGCGGTCGTCCACGACGATGTTGTTGGAGTAGCCGCCCTGCGTCAAGTCGCCAAAGCGGTCGGGAACGCCGTAGGTGAGCGTCGCGCCCACTTCGCAGTACTGCTCTTCTCCAGCCTTGCAGCTGGCGCACTGCCGGCAAGAGTCGACGATGACGCCGACGCCGACCAGATCGCCGGGTTTGAAGCGGGACACGGCGGAACCGGCGGCCTTCACCCGGCCGATAATTTCGTGGCCCGGGACGACCGGGTACGTCGCGCCGCCCCACTCGTTGCGAACCCAGTGAATATCGGAATGGCAGACTCCGCAAAACTGAATGTCGACGTGGACATCGTGCTCCTTCAGTTCGCGGCGGGAAAATTTAAAAGGAGCAAGGGGAGTGGTGGCGCTTTGCGCCGCCCAACCGTGCGACTGAGTCATTACAACCCTCCGTTAGAAGTATGCAGCAGCGGTCCCTGGGGATTCATTGCATCGGACTCCGCACTGCGGCTACGGGTTGTATTTCGCCAGCCAGCCCTCGATTTCGTGGAATACGTTGAGCCGCTGCTCCCACAGCACGGGAAAATGCGGCGATCCGGGATACGTCACCAGGCGCACGGTTTTCCCGCGCGCGGCGAGGACTTGAAAGAACTCGATGCCCTGGAAAGTCGGCACGCGCTGGTCGGCTTCGCCGTGCAGAATGAGCAGCGGCGTGCTTACGTTCTTCGCGAAGGCAACGGCTGAGAATTTGCGGAATGCGTCAGGATCTTCATCCGTCCAGCGCGCGTCGTAGTCGATCTGCTGGATGTCGCTGGTCCACAGGAAGGGCGACCAGTCGGTGATGCCGGCTCCTTCAATCGCGGCTTTGTAGCGCCCGGTCTGCGTCACCGTCCAGGATGTCATGAATCCGCCCGCGCTCCATCCGAAGATGGCGAGGCGGTTGGGATCGGCCCACCCCTGGGCGATCGCGTAATCCGTGGCGCTGTCCACATCCCGGTAGGCGCGGTCGCCGAAGTGCTGATAGAT
>DATGJK010000582.1:0-3457 GCA_035295245.1 Acidobacteriaceae bacterium | reverse complement strand
GATGCCGACATTCCGCTCGAGGTGCGCGGCAAGGCGGCGGAGCCGGCGTATGGGCCCGCACCGGCGCATGCGGACTTCGACTACGATGCCGGTCTGATTCGGCCGAGGCGGACGGTGCGCTTTGAGGTGATCCAGCCGTCGCAGGGATGGCGCTACGAGTGGCTGTTCGGGGACGGCACAAGGGCCGAGGGCACGGTTGTTCGACACGCGTTCCCGGATACGCAGGGGACGCTACTCGATGGATCGGGCCGATTCAGAGTCCTGCTGCGCGCGTCGAAGCATGAACAGGACGATGTGTGGAGCTCGCGGTCGGTGGTGGTGGGGCGAACTCTGGCGCCAGCGGCGATGCAGCAGGCACAGAGCCTGACGGGACTGCATGCCACGCCGCTTGCGAATGGGCAGGGAAGTTCGTGGGATGGATGGCTGCGGGTTCCCGCTGACGGAGGCTATACGATCACGCTGCTCACAAGCCGGCGGGCGAAGCTGCAGATCGATGACTTACCGGCGGCAGGAAATCCCGAGGCGCGAATGCAGGTGTGCGGCTTCTACGGCGATGCGGTGCAGGCGACGCAGCTGACAGCCGCGCTGCAGGCGGGGCTGCATCGCATTCACATCGAGATTGGGACGGGCATGGAGAATTCGACCGCCGGTCCCGATGGCCAGCCGGTGCTGTACTGGGATGGACCGGCGACGCCGCTCGCGCCGATCCCGGCGGACGCGCTGGTGAGCGTCGGCGGCGAGCAGACACACTGAGAATGGCTCGGGCTCAATGGACGCTGCTGCCGCCGAGGATCTTCGTCTCCGCAACAAACTCGTGATAGTGCCTGAATTCGATGGTGTTGATGTAGTTGTGTGAGAGGTCCTGCAGGCGGACGTCGGAGTGCCAAGGCAGGTTGTAGGTGCGTCCTGCGATGGCGACAGGCTTGTAATCCACGGTGGTCTCCGCGTGCTGGAGCGGCAGGCCGCGCGGCAGGTCGAGCACGGAGTGGACGCGGAGCACGCCCAGGCTGGCAGCGTCGACGAAGATTTCGCCGGAGTATGCGACGACGGTTTCGCGATCGGGATTACGCAGCAGCACGATGTTCCCGTGCTCCTTCGGCACGCGAAAACCAAACGTCCAGGCGGGGCGGCCGTGAAGCTTTATCATCCTCCCCTCGGTGAAGGTCGTGCCGGAAGCCGGGTCGAAGATGTCGTGGAGCGCGGTTCCGAACTCTCCGGCAGTGATGGCGCCCTGCAGCTGCAAATGGCTGATGCCGGTGACCTGTTTACCGTCGATGGCGAGTACCTGATAGTTCTCCTTCTGGTCGAAGTACGTGACCTGCTCGACGATCTCACGTCCCGTTCCAGTGGCGGGAATAGGAGCGGCGCCGAGCGGGCCGCGGCCGCTGATCCCGGTGCCGAAGAGGCCATTGTCATTGGCGTTCCACACGTCGCGGCGGGTGACCTGGGTGCAGATGAAGTCCGGCAGCTTGCTGGAGTAGGCCAGAGCCGAGGCGCGCACCGACTCCAGCACGGTCGCGGGACTGGTCTGAGCGACACTGCGCACGAGCAGGAAGGCCGCGAGCATCGCAACGGCGACGGCTTGGGATGCGCTGAAGATGCAGCCTCCTGGTGGCTCGGCAAACGTCCCGGCGACCATGATATTTCATGGCCGGGACGGTCCACGCGGGAGGCTCCTACTGCTGGCGGATGAAGGAATCCTTCGCCTGCTCGCGGGGCGGCGTGGGCTGGCCCTTTTCGGCTCCAATGCTTTTGCGGGCCTGATTATCGAGGAGCGGCTGCAGTCCGTCTGTCCCGGCGGCTACCGGCGAGCCGGGGATGGGCACGGTATCGCCGGTCACCGACGCGTATTCAGGGTTGGGATGCGGGCTGGTGGTGACGTCCATGGTGTGCTCGTAGCGGGAGTGCAGCTTGTTCACGCGGCCGGTTTCGCATCCGCTGAGCAGGGTGGAGGCCAGGGCGCAGAGCACGCCCGCTGTCAACAAAGCTTTGCCTTTATGCATGATCCTCTCGCAATGAGATGCTGTTCCGTTCCGGTGCGCGGCGCGGACTCCCGCAGCAAATCGGGTCCGGAGGAATTCTAACTCGGCGCGTGGGCCTCCTGGTCCATGCTGCGGCGGATGACAGAAAAATATGGCTCGGGCATTGCGGTCTTGCGCATCTCGCGGTCGACAACTACGTGGACGGTCTCGGCTTCGGCCAGCAGCACGGGGTCCGGCTCCCGCGTGCTGAGCAGGCGGTAAGCGAACTTGATCACCGAGCTGCGCAGGGCGGCGACGCGCGTCTCGATGATCACGATGTCGTCATAGCGGGCCGGCGATTTGTAGCGGCAGTTCGCTTCGACGACGGGCAGGTGGCAGGCGTGCTCGATTTCCATGTCCCGGTAGTCGAAGCCGAGCTGGCGAAGAAGCTCGACGCGTCCGATTTCGCACCAGATGAAGTAGTTCGCGTAGTAGGCCACGCCCATCTGATCGGTTTCTGCATAGCGAACCCGGATGGTCGTCGTGGAGGTCGGCATGCAAGTAGTGTAAGGGAGCGAAACGCGGTGCCCGAGTGCGCGGGATTGAGCAGTGAAGGATCTGGCTACTGGGAAATGACCACTTCGGACGCGCTGGAGACAGTAATGGGTGAATTCGCCCACGGCAAAGAGACCGGATAGGAGACAACCACGCGCACCATGCTTCCGGGCTCATTGCAGGTGCCGGAAGTGCAGGCAGACCAGGTGGTGCTTGGTGGAGTGCCGCTCGAGGTCGCTTTGAGCCAGGTCGTCGTAACGGTCACCTGGCTGGGGTCGATACCGGGGAAGCTTATGCCCCTCGTCCAGGTTTGAATCTCATCCGACGTTGCGTTGCAGTTCGACTGATTCGGAGTAGCGCTGCTGCATATCGCCCCCCGAACCATGGCGTAGCGGCTGGCCTCGCGGGCCGCCTCCGATACAAAGTGATACTGATACAACGCCAGACAAACGTACATGATGCCAAGCAGAACCGTCAGCAGAACGGAGGAGGAGATTGCTACCTCAACCAGCGAGGAGCCATCCTCGCGACAGAGTTGGCCAGCAGACCTGAGTTTGCGCCCTAACAATGCAGACATTTCATGACCGATTTCCCCGAGAGCGTAAATGAGTCGGGCAGGAGGGCAAAACTAACCCACGGGGACACAGTCGCACTCGTTGTGACAGTCAGAATCCTTTCAACGCCTGCCGTTCCGGAGCATGCTGGCGGAGTGCCCGTGGTACTGGACCCATCAGAGCAGATATAGGAGGTAGAAATATCTGTGGTTCCCAAGGTCAGGTCTTGCGCATCCGCTGCAACGGCGTTCTGGATTCCCGCGGTATCCGCGGCCGTGGTGCCGTTCTGGGCTCCGTATTGAGCGCCCGCCCTTGCGGCGTCCGACACTTCGATTGCAGCGCGAACGACGGGCGTCAGATCCGCAGCTCCCAATAGGATCATCAGCA